>JACCSC010000399.1 GCA_013813215.1 Geodermatophilaceae bacterium
CGGCAAGCCGGCTCCAACCGGCGTGTCGGGACCACTGTCGCAGGTGGGTCAGCCGTTGATCACCGCGTCGGGCGCGTCGTACTCCTACCGCGGTACGCCGGAAGCGGCGCTGCCGCCCATAGACGTCGAGCTGGACGGCGGCCGCGCCCTCGCGGTCACCGGCGACAACGGCAGCGGCAAGTCGACGCTGGCCCTGCTGCTGGCCGGGCTGCGGGCGCCGACGGCCGGCACGGTGCTGGCCGCCGACGCCTTGGCCGCCGGACTTCGAGATCGATCGCCGGCTCGGTGGCGGGCCGCGGGGCTGGTCAGCCGGATCGGCTCGGTGTTCCAACAGCCCGAGCACCAGTTCCTCACTCGGCGGCTGCGCGACGAGCTGGCGCTGGGGCCGTTGCGCTCGGGCGCGGGTGCCACGCACGCCCGCGCTGTCGCGTTCGACCTGCTGGACCGGCTCGGGCTGTCGGCGTACGCCGAGGCCAACCCGTTCACGCTGTCCGGTGGGCAGCAGCGGCGGCTGTCGGTGGCCACCGCGCTGGCCACCGCGCCGCGCGTGCTGGTGTTGGACGAGCCGACGTTCGGGCAGGACGCGGCCACATGGCGCGAAGTGGTCACCTTGCTCGCCGAGCAGCGGGCAGCCGGGTGTGCGCTGGCTGTCGTGACCCACGACCGCGACCTGATCGACGTGCTGTGCGACGCCGAGCTGCGGCTGTGACCGCCAGCCTGGTTCTGGGGCCGGCGCCAGACGTCGCGCTGGCGCGGATCAACCCGGTGGCGCAGCTGTCCGCCATCGGGATCGTCACGGTGACCCTGATCGTCAGCCTGGACATCGTCACTCCGAGCGTGGTGCTGCTCGCCGAGCTCGCGTTGCTGCCCGCCGCCGGGCTGACCTCGCCGTCCGCGTTGCTGCGTCGGTCGTGGCCGCTGCTGCTCGGGGCGGTCACCATCGGCGTGGTCAACGTCGTCATCAGCGACGACGCCGGCCCACTGGTCGGGCTGGGCCTGGCGCTGCGGGTGATCGCGCTGGCGTTGCCGGGCGTCCTGCTGGCCGCCGCCACCGACCCGGTCCGGCTGGCCGACGCGCTGACCCTGCACTGGCGGCTGCCGACCCGGGTCGCGTTCGGCTCGCTGGCCGCGCTGCGTCTGGTGCCGCTGCTGATCGTCGAACTGCAGACGATCCGGCTGGCCCGTCGCGCCCGTGGGGTCGACGCCCGCCGCAATCCGTTGCGCGCCGCTGCACTGTTCGGCTCGGCCATCTTCACCCTGCTGGTCGGTGCTGTACGGCGGGGATCCCGGCTGGCTACGGCGATGGACGCCCGTGGCTTCGACTCGGGGATCGCGCGGACCAACGCCCGCGGTTCGGTGCTGCACCGGCGGGATTACCGATTCGTGGCGGCGACCGGGCTCGTCTGCGCGGCGGCGACGGCGCTCAGCGTTCTCCTCGGCACGTGGTCCCCCATCTTCGTCGGCGGCTAACCCGTCCGTCTTCGGCGATCATGACGTTTGCCCGTGTCGCAATCAGGCGTGTCCCGACAATTCGGGCCAGACATCGTCATGATCGCTGCGGGGGGCGGGTCACGAGGGCAGCGGGCCGGTCCAGGTGCTCGCCGAAGCGGCGAACCTCGGCGTCGAGGGAGTAGGGCGTCGGTCCGTCGTCCTCAAGAGCCATCCACAGCTCGCGATTGCCGATGCCCGGCTCGTCGTACATCGGGAAGAGGTACGCCGGCGCCTCGTCCACCGGCTCGAGCGCGTGCGGGTCGGCGTACCAGAGCCTTCCCGGCGGCGTCCTAGCCCGGCTCGCTCGAGGTGCGGGGTCAGCTCGGCGCGGATCAGCGGACCGTCGGCGAGCGCCCCGGCCACCACGTCGGTGCCGCGGGCGATCCTCGGCCCGTCCAGGCCGAACTTCACGTGGTAGCGGCGGTTGAGCTGGTGCACCCGAAGCTTGGTCAGCCGCGGCAGCCAGCGGACGTCCTCCCGTGCAACGAAGTGCCAGCTCGACCGCGGTCTCGAAGGGCGGTCCGGACAGTCGCTGTGCGGCCATCCGCCGCCGTACGAAGGTTGGGGCATCGGGCAGCACCGCCACATCCGCGAGTAGAGCAGGCACCGCCCCACGACTCTTGATCAGCCCACCGGATCAAATTCGGCGTCAGCGGCCGACGGCATAGCCCTGCATGCCGCGCGGGTTGGCCCCCGCCCGTAGGACACCGGTGGCCGGGTCCCGCGACGCCGCGGACAGCCGGCCCAGCGACCACGGGTCGGACTCGGTGACCAGATGCCCGCGTGACCGCAGCGACGCGATCGCCTCGGCGCCGATCCGCGACTCCACCACGACCTCACCCGGCACCGACGCCCGCGGGTAGAACGACGACGGGAACGCGTTCGTATGCCACGACGGGGCGTCGATCGCCGCCTGCAGGTCGAGCCCGTCGACCACGTGCGCGAGCCAGAACACCATCTGCCACTGCTCCTGCTGGTCACCGCCGGGCGTACCGAAGGCCAGCACCGGTGCCCCGTCGCGGAGCGCCAGCGTCGGGCTCAGCGTGGTCCGCGGCCGCCGGCCCGGCACCAGCGAGTTCGGCAGGCCGTCCTCCAGCCAGCACATCTGGGCCCGCGTCCCGAGGCAGAATCCGAGCCCGGGCACGGTCGGCGAGGACTGCAGCCAACCACCGCTCGGCGTCGCCGAGAGCATGTTCCCCCACCGGTCGACGACGTCGAGGTGGCAGGTGTCGCCCCGCGTCGTCCCTGACCGCGCCACGGTCGGTTCCCCGACGCTGCCGCCGGATTCCTCCCGTCCAGCCACCCGCCGGCCTTCGGCGACGAACCGCGGCAACCGCGGCTCCCGACCACCGGGTGACCCCGGCCGCAACTCCATCGACGCCTCCGGCTGGACGAGTGCCCGGCGGTCGGCGGCGTACGCCGGATCGAGCAGCTCCCCTACCGCTACCGAAGCCGAATCGCCGTACCACGCCTCCCGGTCGGCGAACGCGAGCTTCGTCGTCTCGACGACCAGGTGCACCCGCCCGGCGGGATCCAGCGCGGCCAGCTCGGCCGGGTCGATCATCGTCAGCTGCTGGAGGAACGCCGGTCCCTGCGTCCACAGCCCGGCCTTGGCCACCGTCCAGCCGCCCCAGTCCAGCGTGAGCGCCGGCTCGTACGTCGGCGTCCAGCCGGCCAGATCAGCGCCGGTCAGTACCCCGGCGTGCGGCGTACCGGAGTCGTCCATCACCTCGGTCCCGACAAACGCATCGATCGCCTCGGCCACGAAGCCGGACGACCAGGCGCGAATCGCCGCGTCGATCTGCGCCTCCCGCCCCGGGACCGATCCGGCCTCGGTGACCAGCCGCCGGTACGTCGCGGCCAACGCCGGCTGCCGGAACACCGACCCACCCACCGGTACGCCGTCCGCCAGCCACACCGCCGCCGACGAAGGCCAGTGGGCGCGGAACAACCCCGACACCGTGTCGATCGTGGTCGACACCCGCGGCAGCAGCGGATGGCCGTGCTCGGCGTACCCGATGGCGTAGGACAAGACGTCCGCGAGCGTCCGGGTCCCGTGATCGCGCAGCAGGGTCAGCCAACCGGCCACGGCGCCCGGCACGGTCGCGGCGAGCAAGCCCGAACCCGGAACCAGGTCCAGCCCGAGGCCGGTGTAGTGCGCGCTGGTGGCGGCGGCAGGGACCGGACCCTGCGCGCAGAGCACCGTCGGTGTCGGGTCGGCCGCGGTGGTGAAGATCGCCGGCAGGTCGCCGCCCGGGCCGTTCAGGTGCGGCTCGACCACGTGCAGGGTGAACGCAGCGGCCACGGCCGCGTCGAAGGCGTTGCCGCCGGCTTCGAGCACGGCCATGCCGCTTTGACTGGCCAGCCAGTGCGTCGAGGCGACCATGCCGAACGTCCCGGACAGCTCCGGTCGAGTCGTGAACACGGCTCAGAACCTATCGCCGGCCGACGAGCCCGGCGCTACGCCCGAGTCCCACACACCCCCGTCGACGAGCCGCCGTCCCCGCGCAGCCGGCTCCACAGCAGCTCGTCGTGCTTCACGCCGTCGCCGTACCGGTAGGAACGGCGCAGCCGGCCCTCCAGCGTGAAGCCGGCCCGCTCGGCCACCCGGCCGGAGGCCGCGTTCTCGACGGCGTGCGCGAGTTCGATCCGGTCGACCGGCAGTACGGCGAAGGCCCACCGGCACACCAAGGTCACGGCTCGGGCCGCCAGCCCATGGCCGCGGGCCTGCGCTGCGACCCAGTAGCCGATCTCGGCGTCACCCTGCACCGGGTCGATCTCATGCAGCGACACCGACCCCAGCAGGGCCAGGCCGGCGGTCGCGCTGATCGCGAACGAGGCGTGGTCGCCCTCGCTCCAGTCCGCACGGCGGCGCACCCACGCCTCGGCGGCGGCGATGTCGGGCACCGCTGAGCCATTCCACAGCACGATCTCGGGGTCGTGCAGTGCCGCGAGGACTACCGGTGCATCCGCGTCGGTCCACGGGCGCAATGTGACCGGGCCGGAGCGCAGCCAGACCGGTCCGAGCGCCGCCGTCATGCGGCGCAGCCTCACACATACCGGCGCCTCCGCGGAGAAAGTACGTCGGCGCACGTCCCGCTACCGCGGCCAACCTTCGGGCACCCTGGCCGGGTGACGCACAGCCACCTCGCCATCGACGACACCGAGCCGACCCCTCAGGTCCGCGCGCAGCGACGCCGGGCCGGACGACTGCTCGCGATCGTGTTGGTCCCCGTCGCCCTGGCCACGATCGTCGGGCTGTTCGTGCTCTGGCCGGACGGCGCGCAGAGCGCGGCCCGCCAGGAGGCCACGAACCAGATCATCCCGGGGACCGTCTTCGTCGACGGCACGGTGCTCGCGGTCGACCCGTACGACTGCTCCGGGACGCCGTCGCCCGGATCGCCGGTGCCCGCCACGCTGACCTGCGCCGACGTCGTCGTGGAACTCGCCGACGGGCCGGACGCGGGGGCGTCGGTGTCGGTCCAGATCCCCGCCGAGGTCTACCTGGCCGGCTTCGGGGTCGGCGACGGCCTCCGGCTGCAGCGCAGCGCCCCGATCGAGGACGTGCCGGTCAGCTACTCGTTCACCGACTTCTCGCGGGAGACGCCACTGACCCTGCTGTCCATCGTCTTCGCCGTCGCGATCATCGCGGTCGCCCGGCTACGCGGGCTGGCGGCCCTGGCCGGGCTCGGCTTCGCGTTCCTCGTCCTGGTCGCGTTCATGCTGCCCGGGCTGCTCAACGGCGAGTCCCCGATCTGGGTGGCCCTCGTCGGGTCGAGCGCGATCATGTTCGTCGTCCTCTACCTGGCCCACGGCTTCACCGCGCGGACCACGACGGCCCTGGCCGGGACGCTGTTCGGCTTGGCTCTGGTCGCGGGGCTGGGCTCGTGGGCGAGTTCGTGGTCGCGGCTGACCGGCTTGGGCAGCGAGGAGAACCTCACCCTCACCTACCTGACGGGTCAGATCGACCCGGCCGGCATCGTCATCTGCGGCATCATCGTGGCCGGCCTCGGTGTACTCAACGACGTCACGATCACCCAGGC
Source organism: Geodermatophilaceae bacterium (assembly GCA_013813215.1). Lineage (GTDB taxonomy): Bacteria > Actinomycetota > Actinomycetes > Mycobacteriales > Geodermatophilaceae > JACCSC01. The sequence goes on from JACCSC010000399.1 coordinate 5,535, forward strand.
CTCCGCCGTCTGGCAGCTGCACGAGCTGGCCCCGGAGATGCCCGCCCGTCGCCTGTTCAGCAGCGCGATGGCCATCGGCCGCGACCACATCGCCTCCACGGTCTACACGATCGTCTTCGCGTACGCCGGCGCCGCCCTGCCGGTGCTGCTGATCCTGGAGACACTGCAACGCCCGTTCATCGACGTGGTGACCGGCGAGGCGGTGGCCGAGGAGGTGGTGCGCACGATGGTCGGCTCGATCGGCCTCGTCCTCGCCGTACCGGTCACCACGGCCATCGGCGTACTGCTGGTCAAGTCCACGGCCCGTCAGGAGGCCCAGACCAGCGCCTCGGACAGCGCCTTGCGGACCAGGTCGGGTACGACGCAGTCCGAGGCCGGGTAGCCGACCGGGAAGAGGATGTACGGGCGCTCGCCCGCGGGCCGGTCGAGCAGCCGGGACAGGAAGCCCATCGGGTTGGGGGTGTGCGGCAGCGTGGCCAGGCCCATCTCGTGGATGGCGGCCACGAACAGCCCGCAGGCGATCCCGACGCTCTCGCTGACGTAGTAGTTCTTGCGCGTTCCGGTCTTCTTCTGGGCGAAGACGGTGACGATCCACGGCACGACGTCGAGGTAGGCCTTGTGCTCGTCGGTGCCGAGGCGAGCCAGCGCTTCGTGCCACTCCGGCGCCTGCCGCTCGCGGTAGAAGCGCCGTTCCTCGGTCTCGGCCGCCTCCCGGATCCGGTGCCTGGTCGCGGCGTCGCCTACCGCGACGAACGTCCAAGGCTGGTGGTGGGCACCCGAGGGCGCGGTGTTCGCAGCGGCGACGGCGAGCTCGATCGCCTCGCGGGGCACCGGGTCGGGGCTGAACATCCGCACGCTGCGCCGCCGTTGGAGGTGCGCGACGAGCGCCCGGCCGCGCTCGAGCCCCACATCTGCAGGCATGCGCTCCGGTCGGTAGGGCACGAACGTCGGCCCGGTCACCTACGGTCCTCCGGCGAGCGGCCGACGAGATCGCGAACGATCAGGACCACGCCGCAGCCGGTCAAGACGTAGCCGAGCAGGGCGAGGAGGCCACCCCCGATGTCGGTCGGCGCCCCGAACTTGCCGACTCCCCAGAAGCTCAGCAGGTAGTACAGCGTGATGACAGCGAGCCCGATCACGCCGACCAGAAGCGCACAGCGGCGCGGTCGCCCTCTCCGGTACGTCATCGGGCCAGCGTCGCATGGTGAACCGGCCGGACGAGGCGGCCGGCCGACTCGCCGACCGCTGACGCGCGGTCAGCGGACGACGGCGTCACCCAGCGCGCCCAGCAGGAGCACGGCGCCGATGACGAGCGCGACGACCAGCAGGATCACCACCAGCAACGGAACCGCGACCCACCGCCGGCGGAACCGCCACCGCCGCGGCGCCGGCTCACTTGCCGGGCGCGCGCTCGGCGGTGCGACACCCTGCGCCCCGGGCTGCGGCTCGACAAGTGTCGGGCGCTCCGTACCGGCGCGGTCAAGGTGGGCATTGACCCGGCGAGCCGCCTTGCTCGCAACCCGCCCCGCCGTCGTGGCGGCCAGCGCCGAGAGCTGATGCAGGTCGATCCGCTCCACCAGGTTGCCCCGCTCCACGGCGTCGCCACGAGCCCGGCTGTCCGCGGTGGGCTCGGGCGGCGGTGTCAGCAACGCGGTCGGGGGATCGCGCAGCGCCCGCGCCAGCGCGGACCGGACCTGCTCAGCGTCCATGCGCTGCGTCGGCTCCTTGGTCAGGCAGCCCAAGAGCACCGGCGCCAGCGACCCGGCCGCCGCCGGCGGGTTGGGTGGCTCGTTCGCCACGGCGAGCAGGGTGGCCATCGCCTCGCCGCGCTCGAACGGCGGCCGTCCCTCGACCGCGGTGTAGAGCGTCGCGCCGAGCGACCACAGGTCACCGGGCGGGCCGGACTGCTCGTTGCGCGCGCGCTCCGGAGACATGTACGACGGCGAACCGAGCAGGACACCCTCGGTGGTGATGCTCGAGTCCAGACTCGAGGTGGCGATCCCGAAGTCGGTCAGCCACGCTCGCCACTGTGCGTCGATGAGGACGTTGCCCGGCTTGACGTCCCGGTGCACGATGCCCGCCTGATGCGCGGCCTGCAGCGCGTCGATCAGGTCCATCCCGATCCTGGCCACGCGCTCCACCGGGAGCGGCCCTTGCTCGTGCACGAGCTGGGCCAGGGTCCTGGAGGGCACGAATTCCATGACGATCCACGGCCGACCGTCCTCCTCGACGACGTCGTGCACGGTGGTCACGTTGGGGTGGGTGAACCGCGCGGCCGCGCGCGCCTCCCGCATCGTGCGCTCCCGGAGCAACGCGTGATCCTCGGCGGTGAGGTAGTCGGGATAGACGACTTCCTTGATCGCGACGTCCCTGCCGAGAAGGAGGTCGCTGGCCCGCCAGACGGTGCCCATGCCTCCGCGACCCACTGGTGAGCGCAAGGTGTACCGGCCGGCCACGACCCGCCCGTCGTCCACGCCGCAGACGCTACCCGCCGGAGGGTTCGGCGGCCCGGGCTCGCGCCACCCCCCAGCTCCGCTCCCGGATGCGCGACGGCACGGGCACGCCGGCGGGTACGTCGGGCGCGGTGACCGGTTCGCCGTACGCCGAGGTCACCGGGAGGACCCCCGCCCAGCCACCGTCGGCCACGTCGGAAGGCTCGTCGATCGGCGGGCCGGAGCGGACCTTCACCGACGCCTCCAGCAGCGAGAGCGCCAGCACCGACGTCGCCGCGAGCTCGCGACGGGTCGGCGTGCGGGTTGCGGCCCACTGACCCGGCGCCAGATGCTCGGTCACGGCCTCCAGCGCGCGGAGCTTCTCGGCCGGATCGGTGAGCAGCCGCGGTACGCCGAACACGACCGCCGACCGGTAGTTCATCGAGTGGTGGAAGGTCGAGCGGGCCAGCACGATCCCGTCCAGCAGGGTCACCGTGACGCACACGGTCTGGCTCGGCCCGACGACGAGCGGCCGGGCGGCGACCGACCCGTGCAGGTACAAGGTGTCCCCGGCGACGCCGAACCCGGTCGGCAGCACCACCGGCGTCCCGTCGGCGGCCACGAACCCCAGGTGGCAGATCAGTGCCGCGTCGAGCACGTCGAACAGGGCAGCGCGGTCGGAGCGGGCTCGTTCGCGGTGCCGTCCGAGCTGGGTCCGCGGGGTCGACGACAGCTCGTTCACGTCAGGCACGGTACGGGAGCCGTGGCCTGGGACGCCTTCCTGAAACCGGCGTTCTGGCGCGGGCCAGGATGAGCGACATGACGACTGTGCACCCGTCCAACGCCGAGACGGCTCGCGCCTGGGACAACCGCGAACGCAGCTACTGGGTCGAGCGCGAGACGTACTTCGACCGGGCGATGGCCGTGCCTCACCAGCGGCTGCTCGACGCCGCCGCCATCCGGGCGGCGGACCGGATCCTCGACATCGGCTGCGGGAACGGCCAGACCACGCGCGACGCCGCCCGGCTGGCGAGCGCTGGTTCGGCGTTGGGGATCGACGTGTCCGCCCTGATGCTCGACAGGGCCCGGTTGCGCACGGCCGAGGCGGGCATCACGAACGCGACCTTCGTCCACGGTGACGCGACCAACCACCCGTTCGAGCCCGCGTCGTTCGACCTGACCGTGAGCCGGATGGGCGTGATGTTCTTCGGCGAACCCGAGCTGGCCTTCGCCAACATCGCGCGCGCCCTACGGCCGGGCGGGCGGCTGGTCGTCGCCGTCTGGCAGGACCTGGCCCACAACGAGTGGCTGCGCGAGATCACCAACGCCGTCGCCGCCGGGCGGCCGATGCCGACTCCACCGCCCGGCGCGCCGGGGCCGATGGCGCTCGGCGACCCCGAGCGGGTCCGGCAGATCCTGGGCGCGGCCGGATTCCAGGACGTCGGCTTCGAGGACGTGCAGGCGCCGTCGTGTTACGGCTCCGACGCCGAGGACGCCTTCGGCTTCATCTCCGGGCTGGTCGAGACAGCGCTACGCGAGGCCGACGAGCCGACCCGGGCCCGGGCCGTGGCCGGGCTGCGCGAGACCATCGCCACGCACGACACCGGCCAGGGGATCTACTTCCAGTCAGCCGCCTGGGTCGTGACCGCCCGCATCTGACCGTCCCGGTCCGCGGCGTGCTAGTTCTTCCAGCCGAACGACCCGACCTCGACGAACTCGGTCACGATCCGTTCGTCGCATCGCTGTTCGAGGTCAGCCCGGAAGTCTCGGAATGCCTGCAGTTGCGGTAGCGGCCCCGGCAGGTCGGCACCCACCGCGATGTCGACGAAGCTCAGCTGGTCCGGAAGGCGGAGGGTCGCGAACCGCAGCCCATCCGGCCGGATGGCGGCCAACTCGGCGTAGACCGCACGGAGCAAGCCCAGGTGGCGGCCCAGCTGATCGGGCTTGACCCGGTAGCGGATCATCAGCCGGTCCATGCTCAGCCCGCCCGCTCAGTCGCGAGGTCGGGCTCCAGCCCGGCACTACCGTTGGCCCCCATGCCCGGGTCGGCGGCTCGCAGCCCGCGCAGAGCGTGCGACCAGGCACTGACCTCGGCCAGCATCGTGGTCAGGTCCTGTTCCTGACCCGCACCCGGCCTGAGCACCCCCGCAGCGGTGGGGTCGCTCGCGTCGAAGTCGGAGAAGTCGAAATCGGTGAACACCGACAGCGAGACCTGGGTCGGCACGACGGCGGCTCGCACCTCCGCCATCACCAGTCGCAGGTGGTCGCTGGCCCGGAGACCGCCCTGTACGCCGTAGCTCACCAGCCCGGCCGCCTTGTCGCCCCACTCGAAGTAGAGGAAGTCGATCGCGTTCTTCAGCGCGGCGGGGAGCGAGTGGTTGTACTCCGGAGTGACGAACACGAACGCGTCGAAGGAGCTGATCACCGCCGACCACCGGCGGGTGTGCGGATTGCGGTAGTCGGTGAACATCGCCGGCACCGGCTCGTCGAGCAAGGGCAGCGCCTGCGCCGCCAGGTCGACCACCTCGACGCTGGCCTGCCCGGTGGTCACCACGGTGTGCCCGAGAGTTGCCTGTTCGACCCACCGGGCCACGGCCGTTCCCCGCCGGCCCGGTCGGGTACTGCCCACGATGATCCCGATCCGGGTCATCGGTTGTGCGCTGGAAATCCTCATGCCGTGATCGTCGGGCCAGCCCGCCGGCGGAGGGAGACCGCCGCGAGGCTGGTCCTCACAGGGACACCCACCGCACACCGAGCGCTGCCAGACTGGCGGCGTGATGGATGGGGAGCTCGGTGCGTTTCTGCGCAGTCGACGGGAGGCCGTGAGCCCGGCCGATGTGGGCCTCTCCGGGGGCTCGCGACGGCGTACACCGGGCCTGCGGCGGGCCGAGTTGGCCACGCTGGCCCAGGTCAGCGTCGAGTACCTGACTCGCCTAGAGCAGGGTCGTGACACCCGGCCGTCGACCCAGGTCCTCGCCGCGCTGGCCGATGCCCTGCGGCTGGGTGCGGCCGACCGGGACTACCTGCATCAACTCGCGGCCATCAGCCATGGTCTCGAACTGTGCTCCGAGGGCAGGCCGACCGCGGCCCGCACCGTGCGTCCCACCGTCCAGTCCGTGCTGGACCGGCTCGGGCCGACACCGTCCTTCGTCGTCAACCACCTGTGCGACATCCTGGCCTGGAACGACGGCTTCGAGCGGCTGGTCCGGCCGCTGGGCATCCTCGACGGCGCGCGGCCGAACCTGCTCTGGTTCACCCTGTCCGACGAACGCGCCCGCGAGGTCTTCCCCGACTGGGACGACGTGGTGGACCAGCAGATCGCCGACCTGCACGAGCTGCGCCGCGGAGACCCCGACACCGACGCCTTCGCCGACCGGCTGGCCCGAACGGTCGGTGCACCGTTCGCGGACCGGTGGCGACGCCGCCCGCTCGGCGGCGCCCGGAATGGGGTTCAAGGCTGGTCGCATCCGGAGGTGGGCGTGCTGCGCCTGGCGTTCGAGACCCTGCAAGTCGCCGATCTGGACCATCAACGGCTCGTGGTCCTGCTGCCTGCCGACGCGGTGACGGCGGTCGGCCTCGATCGCCTCGCCGGTCGCCAGCCCGGGGGCTTGCGCTCGGTCAGCAACTGAACCGGCACCCGGTCCGACGGGCTCAGGTCCAGTCGTAGAAGCCGCGGCCGGACTTCTGGCCCAGATCGCCGCGCTCGACCATCTCGCGCAGCAGCGCGGGCGGCTCGAAACGTGGACCGAGCGTCGCCGCGAGATGCTCGGCAATACCCAGCCGTACGTCGAGTCCGACCAGATCGGTCAACCGCAGCGGGCCCATCGGCCAGCGGTAGCCCAGCCGCATCCCGGTGTCGATGTCCTCGGCCGAGGCGACACCGCCCTGCACCATCCGGATCGCCTCGAGGCCGACTGCGACGCCGAGCCGGCTGGTGGCGAACCCGGGCGCGTCGGCGACGACGATCGCCTCTTTGCCGAGGACGCCGACCCAGTCCCTGACCTGTTGCAGTACGTCGCCGTCGGTCCCCTCGTGGTGGACCAGCTCGACCAGCGCGCTGGCCGGGACGGGGTTGAAGAAGTGCATGCCACAGAAGCGTTGGGGCCGGCTCAGCCCGGCGGCCAAAGCGCCGACGGACAGCGCCGAGGTGTTCGTGGCCAGTACGGCATCGTCGCCGGCCACCGCCTCCAACGCGGCCAACACCCGCGCCTTGAGGGCAGCGTCCTCGGGGACCGCCTCGACGTACAGCGGCGCGTCCGCAGGTGCCGCGGCGACGTCGGTCACCACGCCGACGCGCTGGAGCGCCTGGCTCGCGGAGGCGAGCTTGCCCTTCTCCTCGGCCTTGGCCAGGGTCCGCTCGATGCGGCCGAGGGCCGCCGCGGCGCGAGCCTCGTCGGCCTCGACCACCACGACCGCGGATCCGGCGGCCGCGAACACGTGCGCGATGCCCGCGCCCATGATCCCGCCCCCGACCACGACGACCGATTCGGGCGCGGACATGACCTTGCTGTTCAGCGCTGGACTGCCTTGGTCTCCAGGAACTCCTCGAGCCCGGCCACCCCGAGTTCCCGCCCGTTGCCGGACTCCCCGTAGCCGCCGAAGGGCGCCATGAAGTTCCACTTGCCGTTGTTCACGTCGACCTGCCCGGCCCGCAGCCGGCGGGCCACCGCGAGCGCCGCGTCCTGGTCGGCGCCGTAGACCCCGGCGGCCAGGCCGTACCGGGTGCTGTTGGCCAGCCGGACGGCGTCGTCCACGTCGGCGTACGGGAAGAGCGTGATGACCGGGCCGAACACCTCGTACTGCGCCACCTCGGCGTCCTCGGCCACGTCCGCGAGCACGGTGGGGCGGACGAAGTACCCGGTCGGCTGGCTGTCCGGGGGCTCGACACCGCCGGTGACGACGCGGGCGCCGTTGTCACGTGCGCGGGCGATGAAGCCGCGCACCCGCTCGCGCTGGGCGTCGCTGACCAGCGGTCCCAGCCGCGTTCCCTCGGCCATCGGGTCACCCGCCGCCGTCGCTTCGGCCGCCGCGCCGGCCGCCGCGACCGCCTCGTCGTACCGGTCGGCGGGAACGAGCATTCGGGAGAACGCCGTACACCGCTGCCCGGCGTTGGTGAAGCACTGCACCACCGTGGACTTGACCGCCTTGGCGAAGCCCTCGGCGTCCAGGTCGGGCAGCAGCACACTGGCCGACTTGCCGCCGAGTTCGAGCGCGACGCGCTTGACCGTCTCCGCGGCCAGCTGGCTGATCCGGGTCCCGGCCCGCCCGGAACCGGTGAAGGAGACCATGTCGATGTCGGGGTGCGCCGCGATGGCCTCACCGACCACCGGTCCGCTGCCGCTGATGAGGTTGAACACGCCGGCCGGCAGCCCGACCTCGTCGAGGATCGCGGCGAATTCGTAGGCGATGAGCGGCGCGACCTCGCTCGGCTTGAGGACGACAGTGCAGCCGGCGAGCAGCGCGGGCGCGACCTTCGCGACGATCTGGTGCAGCGGGTAGTTCCACGGGGTGATCGCCCCGACCACGCCGATCGGCTCCCGCACGATCAACGAGTTGCCGACCTCGGTCTCCCACTCGAAGCTCTCGGCGAGCCGCGCATAGGTCTTGAGCGTGCCGATCGGCGTACCGATCTGGACGAGCTTGGCGATCTTGAGTGGACAGCCCATCTCCGCGGTCACGACCTCGGCCAGCGCATCGGTCCCTTCGGCGAGCAGGCCCGCCGCCTTCGACAGGTACGCCGCCCGCACGCCGACGTCGGTCTGCGACCACCCGGCGAGCGCCTGCCGCGCGGCGGCCACCGCGACGTCCACGTCGGCGGCCGAGCCGGCCGGAACCTGGCCGATCACCTGCTCGGTGTAGGGGTTGACGACGTCGATCAGCTCGGCGCCCGAGGAGGGGACCCACTGCCCTCCGACGTAGATCTGGTTGGTGTCCATCGGTCCTCCCGGCTGCGTCGTCCTGGCCGCCCGGCCGCCGACCAGTCAAGCACGGGTCAACTCGTGGAGGCTCCGACGACCGCGAGCACAAAGGCGAAGCGAGCCCACCGCCCGAGCAACCCGGCCACCGCGAAGACGACCAGCGGGACGCGCATCGTCCCGGCCAGCACGCTGACCACCGCGAACGGCGGGATGCCGACCGAGGCGCTGACGGCGACGAACCCCGTGGCCAGCCATGGCCGGGCCTCGACCCGTTCCTGCCAGCGGGCCAACCGGGCGGCGGCCCGCGCCCGGCGCGGGCTCGGCGGCTTGGCGCCGTCGTGCCGCAACCGCTTCGGCAGCACGAGCACGCCCCGGCCGGCCAGGAAGAACAGCATCTTGCCGGCCATCTGGCCGACGGCCGCGACGCCGGAGAGCACGACGACGTCCCACACTCCGGCGTCGTCCCCGAACACCGCCAGGCCGCCGAGGTAGACCTCGAGATTGAGGACGGGGACGAGCGCGGACACGAAGGCGACGCCGAGCAGCGTCAGCAGGATCACCCGTGCAGCCCCGCGCAACCCACTCCGGCCGGCACGGGCAGGGGGACGACCCGGACCAGGCAGACACACTTGACGACGAGCAGCGCCGCGGCGGCGGCCAGCGCCACCCACGGGAGGTCCAGCCACACGCACAGCAGGGCCGGCACGGCGGAGTTCACCGCCTTCGCCGGCGGCCACCAGTTCCAGCGCCAGACCAGCGGGTCGACCCGGGCGAAGTAGTTCGGCCCGGCGATCGGCCAGCGCAGGAACCACAGCGACAGCACGGCGTCGACGAGCATGAACTCGACGAGGTAGACCGCCAGCGCCAGCCCGAACTCCGGGTGCATCGTCACGAAGCCGACGTAGATCACGGCCACGCACAGCCGGTCGGCGCAGATGTCGAGGACCGCCCCGACGACGGTCTCCTCGTCCCGCCACCGGGCCAGCAACCCGTCGCCGATGTCACCGACCCAGTGCACGAGCAGGGCCACGCCGAGCAGGACATCGCTGCCCTGATCGATGGCGACGAGCCCCAGGGCCACGGTGGCCAGGGTGCGGACGACGGTCAGCGCGGTCGCGAGGGTCAGCAGGGTCTCGCGGTTGTGCCCGGCGCAGCCGCGCGGGCAGCGCTCGGCCGACCCGTCGTGTCGCGGGCGGTGCTCCGCAGCGGTCGAGGACACCGGGTCAGTGTCCCGTCCGCGGCGGCGGAATCACACCTCCCGCACGGGGACTCGCCGCCGACGTGGGTGGCCCTACGGTCGACAGCGTGTACGACGACGTCCGTACGGCGCTGGCCGGCGCGCTCGACCGGCAGGCGCCGCCGACCCTGGAGTTGGTACTGCTCGCCGGCGCCGTCGCCCTGGCCCTGGTCCTGCTACCGCAGCTGTGGCCGCGCACCCGCCATGTAGTGACGATCGCCCACGAGGGTGGGCACGCACTGATCGCCCTGCTGACCGGCCGGCGGCTGGCCGGGATCCGGCTGCACTCGGACACCTCCGGTCTGACCACCTCGGTGGGCCGTCCGACCGG
>JACCSC010000459.1 GCA_013813215.1 Geodermatophilaceae bacterium
CCGGTCCGCGACGTGATGACGAGGATGCCGCTCGTCACCGCGGCGGTCGGCGTGTCGAGCGAGCAGGCGCTGGCCCTGCTGCGCCGGCACAAGGTGGAGAAGCTGCCGCTCGTCGACCCGTCCGGTCGGCTGCGCGGGCTGATCACGGTGAAGGACTTCGTCAAGAGCGAGACCTACCCGCTGGCCACCAAGGACGCCGACGGGCGGCTGATGGTCGGCGCCGCCGTCGGGGTCGGCGAGGACGGGTACAAGCGCTCACGGTCGCTGATCGAGGCCGGTGTCGACGTCCTCATGGTCGACACCGCACACGGGCACTCTCGGGCGGTGCTGGACATGGTGGCCCGGCTCAAGGCCGACACCGCGGTCGACATCGTCGGCGGCAACGTTGCGACCCGGGCCGGGGCGCAGGCTCTGGTCGACGCCGGCGCGGACGGCATCAAGGTCGGTGTCGGACCGGGTTCCATCTGCACTACCCGCGTGGTGGCCGGTGTCGGCGTACCGCAGGTCAGCGCGATCTACGAGGCGGCCTGCGCCGCCCACCCGGCCGGTGTCCCCGTCATCGGCGACGGTGGTCTGCAGTACTCGGGTGACATCGCCAAAGCGATCGCGGCCGGCGCGGACTCGGTCATGCTCGGCAGCCTGCTGGCCGGGGTCGAGGAGACCCCGGGCGAGTTGGTGTTCATCAACGGCAAGCAGTTCAAGTCCTACCGCGGCATGGGTTCGCTGGCCGCGATGCAATCCCGTGGCCGGGTCCGCTCGTTCTCCAAGGACCGGTACTTCCAGGACGACGTCTACAGCGACGACAAGCTGGTGCCCGAGGGGATCGAGGGGCAGGTCCCGTACCGCGGGCCGCTGTCAGGAGTTGCGCACCAGCTGATCGGCGGGCTGCGGGCGGCCATGGGGTACTGCGGGGCGCATACCGTCGCCGAACTGCGGGACACCGGTCAGCTCGTGCGCATCACCCCGGCCGGTCTCAAGGAGAGCCACCCGCACGACATCCAGATGACCGTCGAGGCGCCGAACTACTCGGCGCGCTGAGCGTGTCCGCCATGCGCGAACTGGCCGAGATCGGTCTGGGCCGGGCCGCTCGCCGGGGTTACGACCTGAGCGACATCGCCCTTGTCCCCTCGCGGCGGACCCGGGACGTCGACGACGTGTCGACGGCCTGGCAGATCGACGCCTTCAGCTTCGACATCCCCTTGGTGGCCCAGCCCTCGGACGCCACGATGAGTCCGGCCTCGGCGATCGAGATGGGCCGGCTCGGCGGTCTCGGCGTCCTGAACGCCGAAGGGCTGTGGACCCGCTACGAGGATCCGCAGCCGCAGCTGCGACGAATCGCCGAGGCCTCGGCCGACCCGCGGGTGATCGCGCTACTGCAGGAGATCTACGCCGCCCCGGTCATCCCGGAGCTGATCACCGCCCGGATCAAGGAGATCTCGGCGGCCGGCGTCACGACGGCCGTGCGGGTGTCACCGCAACACACGCTGGCTCTGGCGCCCACCGTGCTCGCGGCCGGCGTCGACGTCCTGGTCATCCAGGGCACCATCGTCTCCGCGGAGCACGTCAGCACCAGCGGGGAGCCGCTGAACCTCACGGAGTTCATCGCCGACCTCGACGTCCCGGTCATCGTCGGTGGCTGCGCGAACTACCAGACCGCGCTGCACCTGATGCGCACCGGTGCGGCCGGTGTGATCGTAGGGATCGGTGAGGACCGGATGTCCATGTCCGATGTCATCCTCGGTATCCGGGTGCCGCTGGCCACGGCCATCGTCGATGCCTCCGCGGCGCGGCGGGACTACCTCGACGAGACCGGCGGGCGCTACGTCCACATCATCGCCTCGGGAAACATCGTCAGCGGCGGCACCATCGCCAAGGCGCTGGCCTGTGGCGCAGATGCGGTCATGCTCGGGTTCCCGCTGCGCTGGGCCGAGCAGGCCCCGGGCGGGGGAGCGTGGTGGGACTCGGTCGCGGCCCATCCGAGGCTGCCGCGGGGCTTGGTCGCCGAGGCCCTCCCACCGGACGGCTCCCTGGAGCAGGTGCTCTTCGGCCCGGCCGACGACGCCAACGGCGGGCTGAACCTGTTCGGTGCGCTGAAGCGGGTCATGGCCAAGACCGGCTACAAGGACCTCAAGGAGTTCCAGAAGGTCGAACTGGTTCTCGGCTGAGCGATGGCTACCGCGATCCGGATCGAGGCGTTGCCCGCGCGGCTGGGGGACTGTCTGCTGGTCGAGTGCCTGCGCGAGGGCGGCCGGCCCTGGCGGATGCTCGTCGACGGCGGTCCGCCCGACACCTGGCCTCGGCTGGAGGCCCGCTTGGCCGCGTTGCCGGCGGCCGACCCGGGAATCGACGTCGCCGTCGTGACCCACATCGACAGCGACCACATCGGCGGGATGATCCCGTTCCTGCGCAGCGAGTTCGCCCACACGCACGTGGGTGACGTGTGGTTCAACGGCCGGTGCCACCTGCCCGACCCGAATCGCGGCCCGGTGCGCAGCGTCAAGCAGGGTGAGGACCTGACCGCGGAGCTGACCGGAGTGCCGGTGCGCCCGAACGCGGACCCCCGCCCGGGCAGAGCGCTGCCGTGGAACCTGACCTTCGGGGGTGGGCCCATCCAGACCGGTGACGAGGGCGGGCATCGGACGGTGGCCGTCGACGACGGCCCGACGATCACGGTGTTGTCGCCCACGACCAAGCGCCTGGCCATCCTCGCGCCGCTGTGGGACGACGCGCTGCGCGCCGTCACCCGAGGGTCGGAGGGCATCGCCGTACCGGACAGTCCTGCCCCGCTGGACGACCTGGTCCGCCTGGCCGCGCCGGACACCGCGCGCGATCGCTCGGCGCCCAACGGCAGCAGCATCGCGCTGCTGGTCGAGCATCGGGGCGCGAGCGTGCTCCTCGCCGGGGACGCGTTCGGCAACGTCCTGGGCGCCGGGTTGGTGGGCCTGGCCGCCGCTCGTGGCACGGCCGCCGTGCCGGTGGATGTGTTCAAGCTGCCGCACCACGGGAGCCGCGGCAACGTGCTCGCCGCGCTCGTGGAGCGCGCCCCCGCGCGGCACTACGTCGTGTCCAGCAACGGCGACGTCTTCCACCATCCCGACGACGCGGCGCTCGCCCGGGTCGTGCTCGGGATGCCGGCGGGGGCGACCCTGTGGTTCAACTACGCCAACGAGCGCACGCGGCGCTGGGACGACCCCCGGCTGCGAGACCGCCACGACTACGGGACGCGCTACCCGATCGACGACTCCGCGGGGGCCGTGCTGGAGCTGGCGGCCCGACCATGAGCGGGCTGACGTCGCTGATCGGTGAGGATCTGCGCAGCATCCCCGGGCCGGCGCTGCGGGCCGCGCTGGACCTCGCGGCCGCCCAGCCGGAGCAGGCCGCGCGGGCCTACCTCGACG
>JACCSC010000463.1 GCA_013813215.1 Geodermatophilaceae bacterium
GGCAAGACCAAGCTGCTGACCGCCGAGCAGGAAGTCGACCTGGCCAAGCGGATCGAGGCCGGCCTGTACGCCGACCGGCTGCTCGCCGACCCGGAGAACAGCTTCAGCTCCGCGCGCCGCCGTGACCTGCGCGAGCTGGCCCGCGACGGGTCTGCGGCCAAGCAGCACCTGCTGGAGGCCAACCTGCGGCTCGTGGTCTCCGTGGCCAAGCGCTACACGGGGCACGGGATGGCGTTCCTGGACCTCATCCAGGAGGGCAACCTCGGGCTCATCCGCGCGGTGGAGAAGTTCGACTACACCAAGGGCTTCAAGTTCTCGACATACGCGACGTGGTGGATCCGGCAGGCGATCACCCGGGCGATGGCGGACTCCGGGCGCACCATCCGGCTCCCCGTCCACCTGGCCGAGCAGGTCAACAAAGTCATCCGCACCCGCCGACGGATGCACCAGGAACTCGGCCGCGAAGCCACCGAGGAGGAGCTCGGTTTCGAGCTAGACCTCGAGCCGGCGCGAATCGTCGAGCTGCTCAAGCACGCTCGTGACCTGGTCAGCCTGGACCAGACCGTCGGCGCCGAGGAGGAGTCCCGGCTCGGTGACTTCATCGAGGACGCCGACGCTCCGATGGCCGAAGCCGCGGTGGAGTTCGACCTGATGCGCACCGGCGTACGGGCCGCGCTGTCCACGCTGGACGACCGCGAGCGCGAAGTAGTGCGGATGCGCTTCGGCATGGACGGGGAGAAGCCGCGCACCCTCGAGCAGATCGGCAAGGAGTTCGGCCTGTCCCGCGAGCGGGTCCGCCAGATCGAGCGCGAGACGATGGCCAAGCTCCGCGAGCCGGCCCGCACCGGGGCGTTGCGCGACTATCTCGACTGACCGGTCCACGCCTCTGACGGGGTGGAGAGCCGGCGGGGCCCGGCCGGCGCCCGAGCGGTGGCCGGGCCGACCCTCACGTGAGCCCCGGCGACTGTAAGCCCGCGCTCGCCGACGATGACCGGCTCGAGGTCGAGCCGCAGCACCTCAGGCAGGTCCTCGGCCAGCCTCCCGAGCCGCAGCACGAGATCCTCCAGCGCCGCCACGTCGACCGGTGCCGCGCCGCGGTACCCCGCCAAGAGCGGCCAGGTCCGTACCGAGCGCACCAGATCAGCGGCATCGGCATCCGACAGCGGCGTGGCCGGTAGGCCACGTCACCGAGCAGTTCGCTGGCCACCCCCGCCACGCCGAAGGTCACCAGCGCGCCGAAGCTCGGATCGTCCTGCACCGCGAGGGTCGTGGCGACGCCGACTGGTGCCATCGGCTGCACGACAACGGTCCCGTCGCCTGGCATCGAGTCGTACGCCGCCGCCAACGCGGTGGCATCGGGTAGGTCCAGCCGGACGCCGCTCAGGTCGGCCCGGTGCCGCAGCTGGCGCTCGCCGGCCTTGAGCACGACCGGGTAGCCGACCGCCGCGGCGACGGCCACCACGTCGTCCCGGCTGGCGGCCGTCCGCTCGGTCAGCAGGTCGATGCCGTACGCCGCCAGCAGCTCCGTCGCCTCCTGTCCGGTAAGGTCCCGGCCTCCTCGTGCCTGCAGGAGCACGCGCCGGACGACCCGTTCGGCGGACTCGGAGTCGACGTCGGACAGGTCGGGCACGGCGCCCGCCGGCCGAGCCCGCCACTCGGCGTACCTGACCGTCCGGGCCAGGGCGAGCACCGCCCGCTCCGGCGACGGATACGACGGCAACGAGCCACGCCACACCTCGTCCGCCACCGGGCTGCCCTCCGCACCCGGGAACGTCGTCACCACCGGTACCGACCAGCCGGCGGTCGCTGCCGCCACCGCTCTGGCCACGTCAGCGGCCCGGGTGACCAGCGGCGGGACGAAGACCACGATCACCGCGTCGGCGGCGCCGGCCCCACCCAGCTGCTGCACCGCGGCCGCGAAGTCGGGCGCGGGTGCCCCCGCACCCACGTCGACGGGCGGACCGGCGATGTCCAGGCCGTGCGCCAGACAGGCGTCCGCGACGAGTCGGCCCAGCGCCGAGGAGTTCCCGACGATGCCCACCCGCCGGCCGGTCGGCAGCTGTTGTCCGGCCAGCAGCAGCGCCACGTCGAACAGCTGCGTCACCGTGTCGACCCGGATCATCCCGGCGGCCTCGAAGAGGGCCTGCACGGTGTGCTGCGGTAGCTCGGCGGGATACACGTCGAGCCCCGGCACCGTCGCGGCGGCATACCGGCCGCTCGTCACGGCGACCACGGGTTTGGTCCTGGCCAGCCCCCGGGCCAGCCGGATGAACTTGCGCGGGTTCCCGAAGCTCTCCAGGTACAGCGCCACGACCTCGGTCGCCGGGTCGGTGGCCCAGAACTGGAGCAGGTCGTTGCCGCTGACGTCCGCCCGGTGGCCGGCCGAGACGAAGGTGGACAGGCCGAGGCCGCGCTGGACGGCGGTGGCCAGCATCGTAATGCCGAGCGCGCCGGACTGGCAGAAGAAGCCGACCCGGCCGCGGGGCGGGATCTCCGACGCCAGGCTCGCGTTGAGCCGCAGCTGCGGATCGGTATTGACGATGCCCAGGCTGTGCGGACCGATCACCCGCATCCCCTGGGCCCGGGCCGCCGCCACCAGCTGCCCGGCCGCGTGCTCGCCGGACCCACCGGTCAGCACCACCAGACCGTGCACCCCTTTGGCTCGGCATTGTTCGACAAC
The DNA here is from genome assembly GCA_013813215.1 of Geodermatophilaceae bacterium. Lineage (GTDB taxonomy): Bacteria > Actinomycetota > Actinomycetes > Mycobacteriales > Geodermatophilaceae > JACCSC01. Next base: position 2,681 of record JACCSC010000463.1, read on the forward strand.
GTCGGCGATCTCGGTCGGCGGCACGGCGAACACCGCGAGGTCGACCTCGGCCGGGACGTCCAGGATCGTCGGGTACGCCGGGACGCCGGCGGCGTGGGGCGCGTCGGGGTGCACCGGGTAGAGCGGCCCCTGGAAGCCGTAGTCGAGCAGGTTGCGCAGTACGGCGTACCCGAGCTGGCCCCGGTCGTGGCCGGCGCCGATCACCGCGACGGAGCGCGGCCGCAGCAGGCGGGCGATCGAGCGGGACTCAGCGCGCTGCTCCCGTTCGTAGAGCACCGCCAGCGAACTCGCGGTCGCGTCGATGGGGAACTCCAGGTGCACGACGCCGTCGCTGTAGGAGCGGGTAGAGGTGTAGCCGGCGTGCCGGAAGATCCGCACCATCCCGCCGTTCTCGGCCATCACCTCGGCGGAGAACCGGCGGATCCCGCTTTCGCGTCCGGCCGCGGCCAGATGTTCGAGCAGGATCGAACCGAGCCCCCGGCCCTGATGGGCGTCCTCGACGAGGAAGGCCACCTCGGCGGTGTCCGGCTCGCTCGACTCGTCCGGGCCGAGCCGCTCGTAGCGCCCCACGGCGACGATGTCGTGCCCGAGCAGCAGGACGAAGGCGACCCGGTCGTGGTGGTCGACGTTGACGAAGCGATACAGATCTCGCTCCGGGATGCGGGGGTACGGGCCGAAGAAACGCAGGTAGCGGGTCCGCTCCGAGCTGCGTTCGACCAGCGCGGACAGCGCTGGTCCGTCGGTCGGCAGGATCGGGCGCAGATGCACAGTCCTGCCGTCGGCCGCGACGACGTCGGCCTCCCAATGCGGTGGGTAGGCCGGCGGCCGGTCTACCGGCCCGTCAGTCACGAGGATCGTGCGGGTCCAGACCCAGCAGCGGGAAGCTCGCCCGGCGGGTGGCCACGATCGCGGTGTCCACGGGGTCGGCGCGGTCGGGCTGCCACGGCTGCCATGTGGGGTCGGCGCCCTCGCCCATCGTGGTCGGGGGACTGGCGCGTAGCCGGCGGGTGCGGACGTAGGCCGTCCACTCCTCCGGGATCGGCGTCGCGGGGTCCACCGGCTGCCCGATGGTCTCGGCCAGCAGGTGGGTCCAACTGCGGGGCACGCAGCGCACCAGGCCGTATCCCCCGCCACCCAGGACCAGCCAGCGACCGTCACACACCTCGTGCGCCAGCGCGTGGAGCGCGGCGAACGCGGTCCGCTGGCCGTCCACCGACAGCTGCAGGTTGGCCAGCGGGTCGTCGCGATGGGTGTCGCAGCCGCACTGGGTGACCAGCAGCTGCGGCCGGAACGCCCGCACCGCGCTCGGGACGACCGCGTGGAACGCGCGCAGCCACCCCTCGTCGCCGGTGCCGGCGGGCAGCGGAAGGTTCACCGCCGCGCCCACCGCGTCGCCCTGGCCGGTCTCGGCGGCGAAGCCGGTACCGGGGAACAGCGTCAGCGGGCTCTCGTGGACGCTCACGGTGAGCACCCGCGGGTCGTCGTAGAACGCGGCCTGTACGCCGTCGCCGTGGTGGACGTCCACGTCGACGTAGGCGATCCGCTCAGCGCCCTGCGCGAGCAACCAGGCGATGGCGATGCTCGCGTCGTTGTAGACGCAGAAACCTGAGGCCTGCGCCTTCATCGCATGATGCAGCCCGCCACCGATGTTGACCGCGTGCTGACTGCGGCCCTCCCAGACCCGAGCCGCCGCAGCGACACTGCCGCCGGCGATCAGGGCCGAGATCTCGTGCATGGAGGGGAAAATCGGGTTGTCCGGCGTACCGAGGCCGAAGCCGGCTCCCCATGGATGCTCGGGCGCGCGGCGCACCGCCCGGAGGTACGCCGGGTCGTGGACGAGGGTGAGCAGATCGTCGTCGGCCTGCTCCGGCACGACCATCGTGACGTTCGGATGGTCGAGTACGCCGAGGCTGCGGGCCAGCCGCATCGTGAGGTCGAGCCGAACCGGGTGCAGCGGGTGCTCGGGTCCCATGTCGTAGTCGAGATAGCCCTCGTCCCACACCACGGCCACCGAGTCGCTCACGGCGCCGCCTTGCTCACGACGCGACGGTACTGCGAGCCCGGCCCGTCGGCTCAGGCACGGGGTGATCCACGGCAGTACGATCCGAGCTGTCGAAGAGGGAGTGGGTGGTGACGTGAGCGAGTTGATCGACACCACGGAGATGTATCTGCGGACCGTCTTCGAACTCGAGGAGGAGGGGGTCGTCCCGCTCCGGGCTCGGATCGCCGAGCGGCTGCACCAGAGCGGTCCCACCGTCAGCCAGACCGTCGCCCGGATGGAGCGCGACGGGCTGCTTTCCGTCGACGGCGACCGGCACCTGCAGCTGTCCGACGTCGGGCGCAAGCTGGCCGTCGCGGTGATGCGCAAGCACCGGCTGGCCGAGCTCTTGCTGGTCCAGGTGATCGGCCTGGACTGGGAGGACGTGCACATCGAGGCTTGCCGCTGGGAGCACGTCATGAGCGAGGCGGTCGAACGCCGGCTGGTCGCGCTGTTGGACAACCCGTCGCACTGCCCGCACGGAAACCCCATTCCCGGCCTGGAAGAACTCGGGGCCGATCCGACCCCGGACGCCGTGCTGAACCTGCGCCAGCTCGGCGAGGCCGCCGCCGCCGAGGGGCGTCGCGTCGTGGTCCGCCGGATCTCCGAGCATCTGCAGTCCGACGCCGATTTGCTGCGCCAGCTCAAGGACGCCGGGGTCCAGCCCGGTCACGAGGTGACGGCCACCGCGGCCGGCGGATCGGTCAGCATCGACGGGGTCGAGCTGCCTACATCGGTCAGCGAGCACATCTTCGTCACCGTGGCCTGAGCCGCCTGGCGGTCCGTTCGGCGGCGCCACGAAGCTTGCGGTGGCGAGATACCGTTAGCGACGCGAACTATCCGTCCCGCCTGTGGCCCGAAGGAGTAACCGCCCCATGCCCACCTCGCCGTCCCGCTTCGACCCGACACCCGAGACGCCGGAGGGCCCCCCACGCGAGGCGGCCGAGGATTCGACGGCAACCGTGGACGGAACGACCGCGGAGGCCGACACCGGCGGCAACGGTTTCGACACGATGGCCGACTACGCCACGATCCCCCGACTCGCCGGCCTGGCGCTGTCCCACGACGGCAGCCGGCTCGTCACGTCGGTGGCCACGCTGGACGCGGCGAACAAGGCGTGGGTCAGCGCCCTGTGGGAGATCGATCCCGACGGGCAACGCGAGCCGCACCGGCTCACCCGCAGCGCGCCCGGTGAGTCCAGCCCGGCGTTCGCACCGGACGGGCGCCTGCTCTTCACGTCCAAGCGCGTCGATCCGGCGGCCGACAAGGACGCCGACCCCCCGAAGTCCGCTCTGTGGGCGCTCCCAGCCGGCGCCGGTGAGGCGGAGCGGGTGGCTGGCCGCCCGGGCGGCATCAGCTCCTTCCGGGTGGCTGCGGACGCGGGCACCGTCGTGTACGCGGCGGCGGCGATGCCGGGCGCCCGATCGGCCGAGGGGGACGCCGCACTCGTCGAATCCCGCACCAAGGTCGGGGTGACGGCCATCTTGTTCGAGGAGTACCCGGTCCGGCACTGGGACCACGATCTCGGCCCTACCCGCACGAGGCTGTTCGCGACCGACGACGAGGGCACCAGCGGCGGAGACGCCGACGTGACGCCCGCGCTGCCGATCGTGCAAGATCTGGAGGATTTCGCGGTCAGTCGAGACGGCCGATGGCTGGCCGCTTCGGTGCAGGTAGCCCAGCCCGATCGGTCGCGGCGACGGCAACTGGACCTCGTCGACCTGGTCTCCGGTGACCAGCGCACCATCGCCGGGGTCGAGGGGTTCGACTTCAGCAGCCCGGCATTCGCTCCGGACGGCTCTCGGCTGGTCTGCGTCCGGCAGTCGCACAGCACCTGGGACGAGCCCGACGACAACACCCTCTGGCTGATCGACACCGCCACCGGTGGAGGCCATGACCTCACGCCGGACTTCCCGCACTGGCCGGCCCACCCGGTCTTCGCCGCAGACGGTGACGCCGTCTACTTCTCCAGTGACGAGGCCGGCCACCACCCGGTGTTCAGGATCGATGTGGCCAGCGGCTCGATCACTCGGCTCACCCGGCGCGGCGCCTTCACCGACCTCCAGGTCCACCCCGACGGCACCGCGGTCTACGCGCTACGGGCCACCGTCGATGCCCCAGCCCTGCCGGTTCGTCTGGACGCCTCCACCGCCGACCAGGACCCGGCGCCCCTCCCTGCGCCCGGCGCGGTGGGCGAGCTGCCCGGAACCCTGACCGAGATCTCGACCGTCGCGGCCGACGGCTCGACGGTGCGCGCCTGGCTGGTGCTGCCGCGGGGGGCCTCGCCCACCGTGCCCGCGCCGCTGCTGCTGTGGATCCACGGTGGCCCTCTGATGAGCTGGAACGCCTGGTCGTGGCGCTGGAACCCGTGGCTGATGGCCGCCCGCGGATACGCCGTCCTGCTGCCCGACCCGGCACTGTCGGCCGGATACGGACAGGAGTTCGTACGCCGGGGCTGGGGTGCCTGGGGTGGACCGCCGTTCACCGACCTGATGGGGATCACCGACGCGGCCGTCGGACGGCCGGACATCGACGAGACCCGGACGGCGGCGATGGGCGGCTCGTTCGGCGGCTACATGGCCAACTGGGTGGCCGGGCATACCGATCGCTTCCAGGCCATCGTCACGCACGCCAGCCTGTGGCACCTGGACCAGTTCTCCGGCACCACCGACTCGGCGTACTACTGGGCTCGCGAGTTCGGCGATCCGTTGCGCCAGCAGGAGCGCTACCAGGCGAACAGCCCGCACCACGCGGTGAAGCAGATCCGCACGCCGATGCTGGTCATCCACGGCGACAAGGACTACCGGGTACCGATCGGGGAGGCCTTGCGGCTCTGGTACGACCTGACCCGACATGACGTGGAGTCCAAGTTCCTCTACTTCCCCGACGAGAACCACTGGGTGCTGACCCCGGGCAACGCGTCGGTCTGGTACGAGACTGTCTTCGCCTTCCTCGCCCAGCACGTGCTCGGCGAGAAGTGGGTGCGCCCCGAGCTGGTCTGACCCGGCGCCGCAGCAGTGGCGGGCGAGGTCCGGCACGTCGGTGCGGGGGACACGACGTGCCGGGCCCTCTGCCCGGTGTGTGGATGCCGCCGGGCTGGGCGGCGGTCGGCCACTTCCCACCCGAAACGACCGACCGCCGCGTCTGCGCGCCGCCGACGTCACGCCGCCTGCGGCTCGACGAGCGCCTCGCGCAATGCCCGCGGGGGCACCCCACGGTCGAGTCCCTCGGACAGCAGTGCGGCCAAGGAGTAGGCGGGGTCACTGGCCAGCGCCCGGTCCAGCGCGACCCGGGCGTACGCGCCGTTCCCACGTAGATAGGCATGCGCGGCGAGCAGCGTCGCGGGTGCCGCGCCGTACGGCGGGGTGGCACGGCGGGCCAGCTCGACCCACAGCGACTCGGCGGCCGAGGCCAGCTCCCCGTCGGCCCAGGTCAACACCCGGTCCCGGACCCTGACGTCGCCCAGCCCCAGGCTGAGGCGGGCCACCACGGCCGGCGTCAACGCGTCGCAGCCCTCGACCCGGTCGGCCACCGCCTCGGCGAGCAGGGTGACGCTGTCCTCGGCGACGGCCTCCCAGCCGCGTTCGGCCAGCTCGGTGACGAGCTGGCGGCTCACCCATTCGAAGGTCCGGTCCAGTTCGGCCCGATCGGCACCGGCCACCGGCCGCAATGTGGTTTCAAGGTCCTCCCGCGAGGCGTGCACCACCTCGCCGAGCACGACGGACACGGCGGCCAGCTCGGAGGCGGCGCTCGGATCTACCGCCGTTCCCTCGGGCGGGCAACAGGAAGCGTCCCGGCAGACCAGGGATCGCCACCGGCCGGCGCGTAGACAGAGCGCGTCGGTCAACTGGATACGCCGCGAACCGACCGCGGCTCGAATCGCCGCGACCACTTCCTGCTCGCCGGCCGCCGACGGCTCGGTGTCGGTCACAACGACGGCGAGCACTTCGCCCGCACCGGCGTGAGCCAGATGCGCGGCCAGGTGCTCGGCGACCGGTTGGCGACCCTCGGCGGGCGGCAGATCGACCCGGACGGTCAGGCGGACAGTGCACGGCGTCCCACCGAGACCGATCAGCACGAGCGACTCGCGGGGGTGGAAGCCGAGCAGATACGGGAGGCTGGCCACGATCTGGGCCGGCGTACGCAGCCGCACTCTGGGTGCGGCGGGCGGGATGGTCTGGGCTCTGCGTGCGGGCATGGGACAAGATTGGGCGAGCGCGAGGCGGTTCGGTGAGCGCCGAGCACCAATGTGAATAACTCCAGAAGCCTGTGGACAACCGGCCCCCCCTTTGCGCGGGCGGCCGACCGAAAAGGCCAGGGCCGGCCCAGCGGTGGCAGTGCGGGCGCGAGGCAGCCAGACTCCGGGGACAACGCGAGGAGGATCGCCATGGGCAAGACCACCCGGCAGGCGTCGAGCAGCGCACGACAGGCCGCGGACAGCCCCGCGCTGGAGGTGCTGGCCAGGGTGGGCTTGGTGGCCTACGGCATCGTTCACCTGCTCGTGGGCTGGCTCGCCCTCCAGGTCGCGTGGGGTGGCAGCAGTGAGAACGCCGACCAGTCCGGCGCTCTGCAGCAGCTCGCCGAACAGCCCTTCGGCACGGTCCTGCTCTGGGTGCTTGCGGTCGGGCTGGCGGCGCTGGCCATCTGGCAGGCCACCGAAGCGATCTGGGGGGTGCACGAAAGCGAACGAGGAAAGAAGCTGCGCAAGCAGGCGACAGCCGGCGGCAAGGCGGTCATCTACCTGCTGCTCGGCATCAGCGCCGCCCGCTTCGCGATGGGTTCAGGGCAGTCCAGCTCTCAATCGCAGCAGGACACGACCCAGGGCGTGCTCGGCTGGCCCGGCGGTCAGTTCATCGTCGCGGTCGCCGCCCTCGTCGTGATCGCGATCGGCGGCGCCAACATCTACCGCGGCGTGAAGAAGAAGTTCCTCCGCGACCTGGACACCGGTTCGCTGCCGGCCAAGGCGCGGCGGACGCTCACCCGATTGGGCCAGTTCGGCCACATCGCCAAGGGCATCGCACTGGCGCTGGTCGGCCTGCTCCTGGGCTACGCCGCCGTCACGTACGACCCGGAGAAGGCCACCGGGCTGGACGGGGCGATGCGCACGATCGTCGAGCAGCCGTTCGGCAAGTTCCTGCTCACCGCCGTCGCGCTCGGGTTCGTGGCCTTCGGCATCTTCGCCTTCGCCCAGGCCCGCTACCGCCGGATGTGAGCTCTCGGTCGGCTTCCGGGACAGCAGGCGGCAGTTGAGGGAGCCCCGGCACGACACCCTCGGCTGAGCCGCGCGCTACCGTCGGCGGTGACCGCGCTGGCGTCGACGAGGAGCGCTGATGGTGCAGACCCCGAACGGTGTCGAGATAACCGGGCCGATGCACGAGCGGTACGACGAGGTGCTCACGCCTGCCGCGCTCGGGCTGCTCGCCGCCCTGCACCGGGAGTTCGAACCGACCCGGCAGCAGTTGCT
>JACCSC010000468.1 GCA_013813215.1 Geodermatophilaceae bacterium
CACCGCGCCGGCCCGTACGGCGGCGTCGGCGAAGTCGTGCCCGTCGACCCGCTCGCCCGGCAACGCCACGAACAGCCCGCCGGGACCGACGGCCCGCGAGTCGAACTCCACCGACCCGGTCACCACGACGTCGGGTGCGGCCTCGAGCCGGCCGTCAACGGCGGCGGCGACCTCGGCCAGGGTCAGGGCGATCACCGGACCAGCGCCCCCATCAGCTCGCGCAGCACCAGCCGGTCGTCGAAGGGACTGACCACACCGCCCACGTCCTGACCCTGCTCGTGCCCCTTGCCGGCCACCACGACGGTGTCCCCCGGTCCGGCCGCGCCCACCGCGGCGGCGATCGCCGCCCGCCGGCCCGGGACGACGGCGACCTCGGCCCGCGCCCCGACCGGCAACCGGGTCACGCCGGCCAGCATCTGCGCCCGGATCGCTGCCGGGTCCTCGGATCGGGGGTTGTCGTCGGTCAGGACGAACAGATCGGCGCCCTCGGCCGCGGCCCCGCCCATCGGCGCGCGCTTGCTCCGATCCCGGTCACCGCCGCAACCGAGTACCACGATGAGCCGGCCGTCGGTCACCGGACGCAGCGCGGCCAGCAGGGTGTGCACCGCCTCGGGGGTATGGGCGTAGTCGACGAGCGCGGCGAACGGTTGCCCCGCGTCGACCGGCTCCAGCCGGCCCGGCACGGTGGTCGCGGCCATGCCGTCCGCCGCCACCTTCGGGTCCACACCGCCGACGGCGAGGACAGCCAGGGCGAGCAGGGCGTTCGCGACGTTGAATCCGCCCGGCAACCGGGTCGCCGCCGGGAGGCTCAGCCCGTCCGGACCGAGCGCGGTGAACTCGCTGCCGCCGCCGGGCACGGGCCGGACGTCGGCCGCCCGCCAGCGCGCCGCGGGGTCGCCCGCGGCGGACACCGTGATGGTGCGCGGCCCGACGAGCCGGCGACCGTGCTCGTCGTCGACGTTGACCACCTCGTGCTCGCTGCGGCCGTCGAACAACCGGGCCTTGGCCGTGAAGTACGCCTCCAGGCTGCCGTGGAAGTCCAGGTGGTCCTGCGAGAGATTCGTGAACGCACCGACGGCGAAGCGCAGCCCGTCCACCCGGTGCAGGGCCAGTGCGTGACTGGAGACTTCCATCGCGACGGACTGCACCCCGCGCTCGACCATCGCCGCCAGCAGGGCGTGCAGCTCCGGCGCCTCGGGTGTGGTGCGAACGCTGGGCAGGGTCAATCCGGCGATCCGGGTCTCCACGGTCCCCACCAGCCCCGTCACCAGACCGGCCGCCCGCAGCCCCGCTTCGACGAGATAGCTGACCGTGGTCTTGCCGTTGGTGCCGGTGATGGCCAGCAGGGGGGGCGCCGCCCCGCCGTAGATCAGACGGGACACCTCGCCGAGCCGGGCGCGCGGATCGTCGACGACCAGCAGCGGTACGCCGCAGCCGGCGGCGAGTTGAGCGCCGGCCGGGTCGGTGAGGACGGCGACGGCACCGGCCCGTACGGCGGGCCCGGCGAACTTCCCGCCGTGGGTGAGGGCGCCGGGCAGGGCGGCGTACAGGTCACCGGCGAGAACCGCGCGGCTGTCCAACGTGACGCCGGTCAGGACCGAGCGCTCCGCCTCGGGCGGACTCGGCACCCCGAGCGTGGCGGCCACTTCGGCCAGTCGCCGCGGCGCCGGCCTGGACGGCCGCGGGTGGACAGGCACGGGGGCGAGGGTACCCAGCCGAGCCCGCCACCCGCTGCCCAGCGCGGACCCGGGATGCCCGAGGCGGCCCGTCACTCGTCATCGGCGGTGAACCGGAACTCCGGGGCCTGGGTTCCCGACGGGGTGACGCCGTTGTCCTGCAGCAGGTAGGACATCACCGAGGTGAACGCCGGGGCGGCGATGATGCCGCCGTGCTGGCTGCCGTCGGGCTGCTCGATGCTGATCGCGATGACGTAGCGGGGGTCGTCGGCCGGGGCGAAGCCGGCGAACGTGGCCCAGTAGCCGCCGCCGGCGTAGCCACCGCCGTCAGGGTTCGGGCGCTGCGCCGTGCCGGTCTTCCCGGCCACGCGGTAGCCGTCGATGCGCATCAGCGGGCCGGTGCCCTCGTCGCTGGTCACCGCCTCGAGCATGTGCTGCAGCTCGGCGGCGGTCTCCGGGGACACCACCCGACGGGCCTCGGCCGGGGCCTGCGGGAGGACTCCGCCGTCCGGCCCGATCACCTGCTCGACGATCCGCGGCGGCACCATTACGCCGTCGTTCGCGACGGCCTGGTACATCGAGGCCATCTGCAGGACGGTCATCGAGATGCCCTGGCCGAACGGGATCGTGTCGGTCTGGCTCCCGGACCATTCAGGCATCGGCGGCAGGATGCCGCCGCTCTCGGCCGGCAGCTCGATCCCGGTCGCGGTGCCGAGGCCGAAGCGGCGCAGGTACTCGTCCAGGGACGGAGCACCCACCCGCCGGGCCAGCATGACCGTACCGACGTTGCTGGACTCGGCCAGGACCCCGAGCGCGGTCCACGTCACGGGTGCGTGACCCCAGGCGTCGCTGATGGTCGAGCCGGGGATGGCCAGGTGGTCCGGGACCGTCATCTCGGTCTCCGGCGTGATCAGCCCGCGGTCGAGAGCCGCCGCGAAGGTGATCATCTTGTTGACCGAGCCGGGCTCGATAACGTTCGACACCGTGGGGTTGCCCAGCAGCTCCGGGACCGCGCCGGGGTTCGCGGCGTCATAACCGGGGCTCCCGGCCATGGCCAGCACCTGTCCCGTGCGGGTGTCGAGGACCACCATCTGCACGGTGCTCACTCCGCGCTCGTCGTTGGCCACCGCGATCGCCCGTTCGACCTGGTACTGCAGGTCCTGGTCGAGGGTCAGCCGCACGGTGCTACCGGGGACCGCCTCGGTCCGGCTCTGGGTGGCCGCCGGGATCGGCAGCCCGTACTGGCCCCGCTCGTACACCAGCTCGCCGGGCGTCCCGGTCAGCACGTCGTTGAACGAGTCCTCGACGCCGGCCAGTCCGATGTTGTCGCTGTCCACGAAACCGACCACCTGCGCCGCAGTGCTGGTCGCGGGGTACTCCCGGCGCTGCTCGTCCAGGACGCCGATCCCGGGCAGCCGCAGATCCATGACCTGCTGCGCGATCTCCGGGTCCAGCGCACGGTCCAGGTAGACGAACCGGCCGCCGACGGCGATCTTCTCCTGGATCTCGTCGGGGGTGAGACCCAGCAGCGGCGCCACGGCCAGCGCCGTCCGGCCGGGCGAGGCGATCATCTCCGGGTCGGCGAAGATCGCCCGGGCCTGCACCGAGTAGGCCAGCGGGTTGCCGTTCCGGTCCAGGATGGCGCCGCGAGCGGCCTGCAGCTCGATCGTGGTCAACCGCAGCTGCTCGGCCGCGGTGGCGTAGCGAGGACCGTCCAACCCCTGCAGCTGGACCAACCGACCGCCGACCACGACCAGCAGGACGAGCACGACGGTCAGCGCGACCCGCATCCGGCGGTGCGGATCGGACAGCCGCAGGGGCCGCCCGCGCGGTCGCGACCGCGCCGGTCGGGACGGGCGGCGTGGGGCAGCGGTCATCCGGTTCCTCCGGGTGCGGCTGGGTCGGCTGGGTCGGCCGGTTGTTGACCGCCCGGCGGTGGGTCCCCCTGCGCTCCACCGGGGGGCGGGGCCGGTGGTTGCGGCTGGCGCGGCGGCGCTGACCGAGACGCTGGCCGGGCGGCCGGCGTGGCCGCGCCGACGATCTCGGTGGTCCCGTCCGGGTGGATGACGAGGAAACCGGGCTGGCCGGCCGGGATCATGCCCTGGCCGGCAGCGGCCCGGGCCAGGGCAGTGGGGGCCTGGGCCGCGGCGACCTCCAGCTGGAGTTGCTGCTCGCGCAGCTGCAGCTGGTCGATGTCCTGGCTCAGCGCCCGTCGGGTGAAGGAGTCCGCCGCGATGGCGGTGTTCAGGACGAGCAGCGTGACTAACCCGAGACCGACGAGCAGGAGCACCACGGCGACGAACGGCGCCCGCCGGGCCGCCAGCGGCGTCGCGGCCGGTGCCACGGTCAGCGTCAGCGTCCGGGTACTGCGCGGAGCACTGCCCACGCGACTCCGGCCGCCGACCGTGCTGGTCCGGCGCCGCGTCCCCGGCGCGGCGGTACGCGGTGCCGGCAGCGTGCTGGGAGCCGGCATCGCGCTCACGCCGCCACCGCGATCCGCTCGGCCGCGCGCAGCCGGAC
>JACCSC010000473.1 GCA_013813215.1 Geodermatophilaceae bacterium
TCCGTCACCTGACCCGGTGACGGACGGGCGCCGTTGTCGCGTCCACCCACTGCCTCGCGAAACCGGATCAGGCATGAGCCAGAGCACCGCCCCGACGGGCAGCGACGTCCTGCCTGCGCTGCTGACCGAGTACGCCGACATCGAGAGGGCGCTCGCCGATCCGGCGATCCACACCGATCAGGCCAAGGCCCGCAGGCTCGGTCGTCGCTACGCCGAACTGGGCGCGGTGGTCGAGGCCGCCCGCGCGCTGGAGGCGGCCAAGGGCGACCTGTCCGCGGCCAGGGAGCTGGCCGAGGATCCGTCGTTCGCGGCCGAAGCCGGGCAGCTGGAAGCTCAGGTCGGCGAGCTGGAGACGAGGCTCGTCACGCTGCTGTTGCCGACTGACCCCAACGACGTCAAGGACGTGATCCTCGAGGTCAAGGCGGGCGAGGGCGGCGAAGAGTCCGCCTTGTTCGCGGGCGACCTGCTGCGGATGTACCTGCGGTACGCCGAGCGGCACGGCTGGCGCGCCGAGGTCCTGGAGGCCACCGAGAGCGACCTGGGCGGCTACAAGGACGTCGCCGTCGCCATCAAGGCCCGCAGCCACGACAGCGAGGGCATCTGGGCCCGGCTGAAGTACGAAGGCGGAGTCCATCGCGTGCAGCGGGTCCCCGTCACCGAGTCCCAGGGCCGGATCCACACGTCTGCGGCCGGCGTACTCGTCCTGCCCGAGGCCGAGGACGTCGACGTCACCATCGACCAGAACGATCTGCGCATCGACGTCTACCGGTCCTCCGGTCCCGGCGGGCAGAGCGTCAACACCACGGACTCCGCGGTCCGGATCACCCACCTGCCGAGCGGCATCGTCGTGTCCTGCCAGAACGAGAAGTCCCAGCTGCAGAACCGGGAACAGGCCATGCGGATCCTGCGGGCCCGGCTGCTGGCCGCGGCGCAGGAACAGGCCGATACCGCGGCCAACGACGCCCGGCGCAGCCAGATCCGCACCGTCGACCGCAGCGAGCGGGTCCGTACCTACAACTTCGCGGAGAACCGGATCTCCGATCACCGTGTCGGCTACAAGGCATACAACCTGGACCAGGTGCTCGACGGTGACCTCGACGCCGTGATCGACGCGCTGCGGGCGGCCGACACCGCGGCCCTGCTCTCCGGCGGCATCCCGTGACCTCGGTGCGGGAGGCGACTGAGCGGCTGGCGGCGGCCGGCGTAGCCAGCCCGCGGTACGACGCCGAGGCGCTGCTCGCGCACGTCAGGGGGGCCGCGCGCGGTGCACTGACCGATGAGCACGCGAGCCGGTACACCGAGCTGGTTGAGTTGCGCGCCGCCCGGGTGCCGCTGCAGCACCTCACCGGGACGACCGGCTTCCGCTACCTGGAACTCGCCGTCGGGCCCGGGGTGTTCGTCCCGCGCCCGGAGACCGAGCTGTTGGCCGGCTGGGCGATCGACGGGCTGCGGGCACATCCCGCGCCGCTGGTCGCCGACCTGTGCGCCGGCTCGGGGGCGATCGCGTTGTCGCTGGCCCACGAGCTGCCGGGTGCCACGGTGTACGCCGTCGAGATCGACCCGCACGCGGTGGCCTGGGCGCAGCGCAACGCCGCGGCCAGGCGGGCAGCCGGCGACCGGCCGATCACGCTGATCCAGGCCGATGCCGCCGACCCCGCCGTCCTGGCCGACCTGGACGGCACTGTGGACGCGGTGCTGACGAATCCGCCGTACGTCCCCGACCAGGCGGTCGTCGCGCCCGAGGTGGCCCAGCACGATCCGCCGGTGGCGATCTTCGGCGGGCCGGACGGTCTGGTCGTGGTCCGCCGGCTGATCGCCCGGGCGGCAAACCTGCTCAGGCCGGGCGGGCTGCTCGGGGTCGAGCACGCCGACCTGCAGGGTGACCTGCTGCCCGAGGCGGTCGCGGCCGACGGCCGGTTCGCCGCCATCGAAGACCACCGGGACCTCAACGGCCGCCCCCGCTTCACCACGGCGGTGCGCGCATGACCCGCTCCGCGATGATCTCGGGCTTTGACCGGTCAGGGCCGGCAGATTCCCGAGATCACGGAGTCCGGGCGGGGAACCGATGAGCCGGGTCTTCGACTGCACGCTGCCCGACCGGAGGCGGCGCGGGATCGCCGCCGCGGCCGACGCCATCGCCGCCGGCCGGCTCGTCGTGCTGCCCACCGACACCGTCTACGGGCTCGGGGCCGACGCCTTCGCCCCCGAGGCAGTCCAGCGCGTGCTGCAGGCCAAAGGCCGCGGGCGCGAGATGCCGGTCCCGGTGCTGGTGGGGTCGTGGGCAGGTATCGACGGGCTGATGACCGTCGTACCCGATCCTGTTCGGCGGCTTGTCCGCGCGTTCTGGCCGGGCGGGCTGACGTTGGTCGTGGAGCACGCGAGCACGCTGGCGTGGGACCTCGGGGACGCCCGCGGCACCGTCGCCGTGCGGATGCCGCTGCACCCGGTCGCCCTCGAGCTGCTGGAGCGGACCGGTCCGCTTGCGGTCTCCAGCGCCAACGTCAGCGGCCAGCCACCGGCCACGACCGCCGAGCAGGCGCAGGAGCAGCTCGGCGAGGCGGTAGCGGTCTACCTGGCCGCCGCTCCCACCGAGAGCACCGTGCCTTCCACCATCGTCGATGCCACCGCAACGACGCCACGCCTGCTGCGGGCAGGAGCGGTGTCGCTGTCAGCGTTGCGCGACGTCGTACCGGACATCCAGGAGATAGCGTGAACACCGACCGATCCGCCATGGAGGCACGACCCATGCGTGAGACCTTCTGGGGTCCCGACTTCGACGCCCTGGCCGCACAGGACCCCGAGATCGCCGGCATCGTCCTCGGGGAACTCCAGCGGCAACGCGGGGGACTGCAGCTCATCGCGAGTGAGAACTTCACCTCGCCCGCCGTACTGGCGGCCCTCGGCTCGACCTTGAGCAACAAGTACGCCGAGGGCTATCCCGGCCGGCGCTACTACGGCGGCTGCGCCGAGGTGGACCGGGCCGAGGAGATCGGCATCGCGCGGGCGAAGGAGCTCTTCGGCGCCGAGCACGCCAACCTGCAGCCACACTCGGGCGCCAGCGCCAACTTCGCCGCCTATGGGGCGTTCCTGCAGCCCGGTGACACCCTGCTCGGCATGGCCCTCCCGCACGGCGGGCACCTCACCCACGGCACTCGGGTCTCGTTCTCGGGCCGGTGGTACAACGCCGTCGCGTACGGCGTGCACCCCCAGACCGAGCACATCGACTACGACCAGGTCCGCGACCTGGCCCGCAGGCATCGGCCGAAGCTCATCGTGGCCGGCGGCTCGGCGGTTCCGCGGCTGATCGACTTCGCGGTGTTCCGGGAGATCGCCGACGAGATCGGCGCGCTGTTGATGGTCGACGCGGCGCACTTCATCGGCCTGGTCGCGGGGCAGGCGATACCGAGCCCGGTGCCGTACGCCGACGTCGTCACCATGACGACACACAAGGTGCTGCGCGGGCCGCGGGGCGGTGCGATCCTCTGCCGGGCCGAGCACGCCAAGGCCATCGACAAGGCAGTGTTCCCGTTCACCCAGGGTGGGCCGATGATGCACGCCATTGCGGCCAAGGCGGTCAACCTGTTGGAGTGCTCGCGCCCGGCGTACCAGGCCTACGCCCGGCAGGTCGTCCTCAACGCCCAGGCTCTCACCGAAGGGTTGGTCGCGGAGGGATTCCGGCCGGTCACGGGGGGCACCGACACCCACCTGGCGCTGCTGGACACCCGTCCGGTCGGGGTGACCGGGGTCGAGGCCGAGGCCCGCTGTGACGCCGCGGGCATCGTGCTAAACAAGAACGCGATCCCGTTCGACCCGCAACCCCCGTCGGTGGCCTCCGGCATCCGGGTCGGGACGCCGTCGCTCACCACGCAGGGCATGAGCGAGCCGGAGATGAAGGACGTGGCCAGCCTGATCGGCGCCGCGGTACGGGACGAGGACGGCTCGGCCGCGGGCGAGGTCCGCGCCGCCGTCGCCGAGCTGGTCGGACGGCATCCCGCCTATCCGCGTCCCTGACGGGAGCCTGCGGTGCGTGAGTTCGCCGTCGTCCTGCTCGTCGCGGCGATCGTCACCTACCTCCTGACCCCGATCCTGCGGGCGACCGCGATCCGGTTGCGGGTGATGACGCAGCCGCGCGACCGGGACGTGCACGCCATCCCGACGCCGCGACTCGGTGGCTTGGCGATGTACGGCGGGATCCTGGCCGGTGTCTTCGTCGCCACCGTGTTGCCGGCGCTGCAGCGGACGTTCGACTACTCCCAGGACATCCTGGGGGTGTTGCTCGCCGGCGGCCTGATCTGCCTGCTCGGTGCCGTGGACGACCGGTTCGACCTCGACCCGTTGACCAAGCTCACCGGCCAGATCGCCTGCGCTGGGGTGATGACGTTGTTCGGCGTCCAGATCACATCGGTCTACCTGCCGTTCGGCGACATCGGGACCGTGCTGCTCGGCAGCGACATCGCCGTACCGCTGACCATCCTGCTCACCGTGCTGACGATCAACGCGATGAACATGGTGGACGGCCTGGACGGGCTGCTGGCGGGGGTGGCCGGCATCGCCGCGCTCGCGTTCTTCGCCTATTCCTACGATCTGTCGCGCACGGGCACGGGATTCCCCGACGTCGCGAGTGCCCCGACGCTCATCGCCGCCGTGTTGGTCGGATCGTGTCTCGGTTTCCTGCCGCACAACTTCCAGCCCGCGCGGATCTTCCTGGGCGACTCCGGGGCCATGCTGATCGGGTTGATGCTGGCCGCCGCCGCCGTGTCGGCCACGGGTAAGGCCGACCCGCAGACCTTCGCCAGCGCCACCTCGCTGCTGCCGCTGACCCTGCCGCTGCTGGTCCCGCTGGCCGTGCTCGCCTTCCCGCTCGTGGACCTCGTGCTCGCGGTCTTCCGGCGGGCTCGCGCCGGCCGCTCGCCGTTCGCGGCGGACAAGCTGCACCTGCACCACCGGCTGCTGGAGATCGGTCACTCGCACCGGCGGGCGGTGCTGATCCTGTACCTGTGGACGTTCGCGTTGGCTTTCGGGGCGGTGGGCATGTCGGTGCTGGGGGTCTCCGCCCGGGCGCTCTGGGTGCTCGCCGGCCTGGTCGTGCTGGCCGCCGTGCTGAGCACGATTCCGCGGCTGCGCCGGCCCTCGGGCGCCGCCTGAGTAGACGTGCCCGGATTCATGACGCACCGGCCTGACTGGTAGCGTCCGAACTTGTCGTCGGTGTCCGCTGCGCGGTGCGCGGGGATGTCCGGCGCTCTTCATGCACCGACCTTTAAGGCATTGACGAGAGCAGGGGATTCACACCCATGGCAGAGCTGACGATCTCCGCGGACGAGATCCGCAGCGCGATCGACGACTACGTCTCCTCGTACTCCCCGGACGTGACGCGCGAGGAGGTCGGCGTCGTCACCGAGACCGGTGACGGTATCGCCAAGGTCGAGGGCCTGCCCTCGGCGATGACCAACGAGCTGCTGGAGTTCGAGGGCGGGGTGCTCGGCCTGGCCCTGAACCTCGACGTGCGCGAGATCGGCGCGGTGATCCTGGGCGACTACGCGGGGATCGAGCAGGGCCAGACGGTCAAGCGGACCGGCAACATCTTGTCCGTCCCGGTGGGCGACGGCTTCCTCGGCCGGGTGGTCAATCCGCTGGGCCAGCCGATCGACGGTCTGGGCGAGATCGAGTCCGACGAGCGCCGGCCGCTGGAGACCCAGGCGCCCACCGTCGTCCAGCGCCAGCCGGTCAAGGAGCCGTTGCAGACCGGCATCAAGGCCATCGACGCGATGACCGCCATCGGGCGGGGGCAGCGCCAGCTGATCCTCGGCGACCGGCAGACCGGCCGGACCGCGGTCGCCATCGACACGATCATCAACCAGAAGGACAACTGGGCCAGCGGGGACGTCAAGCGCCAGGTCAAGTGCATCTACGTCGCGATCGGCCAGAAGGGCTC
>JACCSC010000479.1 GCA_013813215.1 Geodermatophilaceae bacterium
GCCCCGCGGCTTGCGCCGCGGGGCCCTGTCGTGTCTGTGGCCTGACCGGTGCGCCTACTCGTGGCCGAGGACGTCGAGGAACTGCTGGCGGACGTCGGCTATCCGGGTCGGCAGGTCGACCAGGGTCCAGTCCTCGGTGCTGACCGGCGGCAGCACTACCACGTGCAGCGTGCCGGGGCGGGCGATGTAGGAGCCCTTCCACAGCAGGTCACCGGCGTTGCGGATGACGATCGGCACGAGCGGCACCCGGGCCTGCAGCGCGATGTGGAACGCGCCCTTCTTGAACGGTCCGAGTCGCGGGGTCGCCGATCGGGTGCCCTCCGGGGCGATGGCCACGGAGATGCCGGCGGCCAGCCGGTCCAGGACCGGTGCGATCGCGGCCGTGGTCTGCTCCCGGTTGCCGCGGTCGACGTAGGCGACGTCGATCAGCTTGCCGATGGGGGCGAAGATCGGGTCCTTCGCGGCCTCCTTCTTGGCCAGCGCGGTGACGTCGCGTCGGACGAGCTTGCCGACGATGAGCACGTCCAACGCGCTCTGGTGGTTGAACAGGAAGACCGCGGGCCGCCGGGACCACAGGTGCTCCTCGCCGCTCACCTCGACCCGGATGCCGGCCAGCGCGAGGGCGGCGTCAGGGGCCAGCGAACCGACCAGGTTGGCCGCCAGCCGCCGGTCCCCGTTGAGCAGGCCGATGCCTGTGCTGACGCCGAGGGCGGTCACCACCGCGCCGAGCGCCGCGCCAGTGCGTGCGATGTCCAGTGCGCCGGGCCTGCCCCGCCCGCGCAGGTGCCGGATCGGCCAGCCGCGTTCGGCGGCGACCGCGGCCAGCCGCTTGCCCGGGTTCAACGGCCGGGGATGACCGACCGCTTCCAGGAAGGGGATGTCCTCGTCGCCGTTGCCGTAGCCGTAGCACTCGGCCAGGTCGATGTCGTGCGCCGCGGCGTACGCAATGACTGCCTCGGCCTTCCCGATGCCCCAGAGGATCGGCCCGTCGATCCGCCCGGTCACGACGCCGTCGGCGATCTCGACCGCGGTGCACAGGACGGTGTCGACCCCGAGATCGGTGGCCAGCGGCTGCACCTGGTACCGGGTGGCGGACGTGGCCAGCACGACGGTGTGCCCCATCGAGCGGTGGGCGGCGACGATCTCGCGCGCCTCCGGATAGACCCGCCCGGCGATGGTCGAGCCGAAGAGGCGATCCCCGAGGTCGAGCAGGTCCTGCTCGGCCAGGCCCCGCCAGCTGCGCACGGTCTGGGTGAACAGGCCGGTGATGTCCGCCGTACGGACCCGGTAGTCCAGGCTAGCCGCGGCGTTGCGGAGGAACTCGCCGGGCCCGACCTGCCGACGGCGCATCCGGTCGCGGTAGAAGTCCACACCCGAGTAACCGTGGATCAGGGTCCCGTCGAAGTCGACGAACGCGACGACGTGCGGTCCCGACGGCCCGTTGAGGACGTCGGCCAGCTCGGTCACTGCTGTACCGCAGTCAAAGCCAGGTCGCTGATCCGCTCGATCCTGGCCAACACCTCACGGATCTCTGCGGCGAACGCCGCCCGGCGCCGCGGCAGATCCGCGCCGTCGGGGTCGAGCAGCCCGCGGTTGCCGGCCAGCTTGAGCGCGGTGCCGAACAGCTCCTCCGAGATCGACTCGGGGCTGTGGATCCGCTGCTGCAGGTGGTACTGCCGTGCCACCGGGACGCAGCCGGCGACGAAGCGTTCCTCGTCGACGGGGCCGTTCGTCAGGACGAGCTGGTCGGCCACGACCCGGTAGGCCTCCAGGAACGAGCGCAGCACCCGATGCGCGAGGTGCATCCGCAGGCCGCGCAACCCGGCCGCGGCCACCGCCGGCTCACCGCCGCGACGGTCCCAGTCGGGGTCGACGATGGCCAGCTCCTCCCGCAGCTGGTCGGCGAACTCGGCCTTGCGGCCGAAGAAGAACTCGAACTTCAGCAGGTCTCGCAGGGCCAGGGCGTCGACCCACGCTGCCTGCATGGGCTCCCCGCCGGCCGGCCTGCCGGCCAGCCCCGCGACGACGAGTTCGGTGATCGCCCGGTTGACGAAGAAGTGGATGGCGCTGTTGCGGTAGAACGCTGCCTCGAGGTCGCGATCGGGATGTACTGCGTACACCGGCTCCCGGCCGCCGCCGAAGCAGGTCGCCACACCGGTCGCGACGAGCTGGTCCAACGTGCGTCCGACGTCAGCGGCCGTGGCGAACTCCCAGGTGCCCGCGGTCGGCAGCTTGCGGACCGCGACATAGTCCAACAGCGGCTCGAGGATGGCGCTGACGTCGGACAGGGTCAGCGCCCGACCCTTCATCCCGAGCAGCGTGAGGGTCACCAGGGCGGTGGCCGTGATCGGGGTGGCCTGGTTGATCCGGTGGCTCACCTCGAAGGCGAGCTTGTCCACGGCGTGCGGCTCGGCGGACAGCCGCGGCCGGACCGCGAGCGGTTCCCCGAACCGGACGTGCGCGGTGCCGAGGCCGGTGCTCTGGGCCCGTCCGAACCGGAACAGCCAGCGCAGCCCCTCCGGTCGCTTGCGCCCACCCCGCTGCTCCGCGGCCATCAGGGCTACCTCGTGCAACTGGTCGTAGACGATCGACACCGGCACGAGCAGCACGTCCTCGACCTGACTGTCCCGCACCGCGTCGGCCAGGTAGGCCAGCAGCCCGAGCCGCGGTGGACGCAGCTTGCCGGTGCGGCTGCGCCCGCCCTCGATGTACCACTCCAGGTTCGCCCGGTGGTCGACGAGGTGCCGGAAGTAAGCCCGCACGCACAGCTTGTACACCGGATCGCCGGCGAAGCTGCGCCGGATGTAGATGACCCCGGTCCGCCGAGCCAGCGGGCCCATCGGCCAGAACGACAGGTTGATCCCGCCGAGCAGGTGGGTCGGCGGGAAGCCGGCTGCGCTCAGCAGCGGCTGCAGCACGACCGGGTCGAGGTAGGACTTGTGGGCCGGCAGGAAGACCAGCGCGAACCGGTCGTTGGCCGCGCGCAGCTCGCGCAGGCCGGCCCGGTCGACCTGGACGCCGTACGCCCGGGAAAACCACGATCCCATCCGGTCGAAGGCGGCACTGGCCCGATCGTCGTGGACGGCGACCATCTCGTGCAGGCAGGAGCGGGCCTGCTCGCGCAGGTCGTCCAGTGGCCGGCCGAGTTCAGCCGCGGCCGCCGCCAGGCCGGCCTGCAGGTCAGGCTCGCGCAGGACGGCCTCGGCCAGGTCGGTCGGCCGGCCGCTCGTCACGGGCTCACGATAGGGCCGTGCCGGCCGTGCCACCTATCGTGAGCCGGTGCAACTCACCGTCGTCGCCCCGACAACTTCGGCGCGACAGACGATGGCGTGGCCGGCCGTCGTTGCCGTCGCTGCCGGCGGCGCGCTCGGCGCGCTGGCCCGGCATGCAGTGGACCTGGGGCTGCCGGCAGCCGCGGGCGCGTTCCCGACCGGCACGCTGCTGATCAACGTCGTCGGTTGCCTGCTGGTGGGCGCGGTGGCCGGCCTGGTCCGCCGCCCGGTGTTGTTCGCGTTCGTCGCGCCGGGTCTGCTCGGCGGGTTCACCACGTTCTCGACGTACGCTGTCCAGACCGTCGACCTCGCCCTGCGCGGGGAGGTCGGCGTGGCCACGGGGTACCTGTTCGGCACAGTGGTCCTCGCCCTGGTGGCGGTGGAAGCCGGGCTGTTGCTGAGCCGCGGGCTGGCCCATCGCGCCCATGGCGCCCGCCGACGGTCACTGTCCGCGCCCCGGCCGATCGGGTGACGTGGCTGTTGGTGGCGCTCGGCGCCGCGGTGGGCGCGGTGCTCCGCTATGCAGTGGCCCAGCGGTTCGGCGGCCGGTTTCCGTGGGGCATCCTGGGGACGAACGTGGCCGGCTCCCTCGCCCTCGGTGTGCTCACCGGCGCAGCGGCGCCGGCGGACTGGCAGGTGCTGCTCGGGACCGGATTGTGCGGTGCCGTGACGACGTACAGCGCGTTCGGGTTCGACACCGTCGTCCTGGCCGAGGGCCGCGACCGGTTACTGGCCACTCTGTACGTCGTCGCGACCCTGGTCGGCGGGCTGGCGGCGGCGCTGAGCGGGATTGCCGCGGGCAGCCTGCTCGGCGGCTGATGATCGTCGGCCCGCGACCAGCTGGCCGGAATGCGTTTCAATAGGCAGATGCCCGGTCCGGATCCCACCCCTTCCGGGGGCCGGCATCTGGGCGGACCGTCGACCGTGCCGCGGCATTATGCGACCCGAGCCGAACGCCGGCGGGCCGAGGGCCAGCCGGTAGGTGGGCAGGGTCCGCCGATCGGTATGGGCGGCGCGACGATGTGGGTGTCCCTGGTGGTCACCGCGCTCGGCGCCCTGATCCCCGGTGTCGCCTTTCTCGCCGCCGGACGACGTTGGCTCGGCGGCGTGCTGCTCGGACTGACCGCGGCCGCCATCGGGACGCTGATCTGGCTGGGCACCGGAGGCCGGCGTACCGCCCTGCACCTCGCCGTCGACCCGCAGGCGCTGCTGTTCGCCGGGCTCGCGCTGCCGCTGCTCGCCGTCGTCTGGGCGCTGGTCGTGGTCGGCGGGTACGGCGCCGTACGGCCGCTTCGGACCAGCAAGCGCGAACGCGTCGCGAGCGCGGTGACCGTGGCGTTGCTCTGTCTGGCCGTCGTCGTGCCCACGGTGATCGCCTCGCGCTACGCCATCGTGCAGCGAGATCTGATCACCACGGTCTTCGCCGGCGAACGGCAGAGTGCCACTGCCCCGACCGAGGTGGACGCCGCCGATCCCTGGGCCGGGCAGGCGCGGGTCAACCTGTTGCTGCTCGGGGGCGACGGCGGGCGTGGCCGCGACGGGGTCCGGACCGACACGGTGATCCTGGCCAGCGTCGACACCGAGACCGGCGACACGGTGCTGTTCAGCCTGCCGCGCAACCTGCAGAACCTGCCCTTCCCACCCGGGCCGCTGCGCGAGGTCTACCCGAACGGCTTCACCTCTGCGGCCGGCGAGGCGGAGGGGCTGCTCAACGCGATCTACCGCAACGTGCCCGCCGAGCATCCGGACATCCTCGGACCCACGGACGATCTCGGGGCCGACGCCCTGAAGCTCGGCGTCGGCGAGGCGCTCGGCCTGAACATCGACTACTACATGCTGGTCAACCTCGAGGGCTTCCGGCAGCTGGCCGACGCTCTCGGCGGCGTGACCGTGAACATCAACACCTGGGTGCCCATCGGCGGCGTGACCGACCTCGGGCAACTGCCCGACGACTACCTGCGCCCGGGTGCGGACCAGCAGCTGAACGGCTTCGAGGCGCTCTGGTTCGCACGCGGCCGCTTCGGCTCGTCGGACTATGAGCGGATGTCCCGGCAGCGCTGCGTGATCGACTCCTTCATCCAGGAGGCCGACCCGGTCACCGTGCTCTCGCAGTACCAGGATCTCGCCGCGACGGCCAAGGACATCCTGACCACCGACATCCCGCAGACGCTGCTGCCGGCCTTCGTCGACCTGGCGCTGCGGATCCAGGAGGGCACGACGACAAGTGTGGTCTTCGACGACACGGTGATCACCCCGGCGTACCCGGACTACGACCTGATCCGGCAGACCGTGCAGCTCGCGATCGATCCGCCCGCCCCGCCCAACGGCACGCCCTCGGGCGGGCCGACCGGCAGCGCCCCGCCCACGTCGGGCGCGCCGC
>JACCSC010000420.1 GCA_013813215.1 Geodermatophilaceae bacterium
CCTTCGGCTGGACCGGGCATGCCTTTGGCCCCACGCTGACGATCCGGTCGGCGTCATCGATCCCGTTGCCTCTGCGTCTCGGGCGTCCACGCTCGGCAACGCCATGCCCTGCCTCAGCTATTCGCGAGCCGGCAGGATGCGTCCGGCGACCTCTCCTAGGGTTACGCGGGACCCGTTCGGGCCGGGAGCCCAGCCGGTCAACCTGACGACGTCACCGTCCTCAAGGAAGCCCCGCCGCTGGCCATCGCCTAAGGCGATGGGCTCGGTGCCGTTCCAGGTCAGCTCGAGCAGGCTGCCGAAGGTGTCGCGCTGCCATCCGCTCACGGTGCCGGACGCAAACAGGTCACCGACTCGCAGGCTGGCTCCGTTGATGGTCAGATGGGCCAGCATCTGTGCGGGAGACCAGTACATGTACTGGTACTCGGGTGAGGAGACCACGACGTCGTTGACGGCCACCTCGAGCCGCAGGTCGAGGCCGAACAGGGATGCCCCGTCGCCACTGAGGTACGGCAGCGGAGCGGGTCTTTGGCGTGGCAACGGCACAACGGCTGCGTCGAACGCCTCGAGCGGCACCACCCACGCCGAGATGGACGTCGCGAACGACTTACCGAGAAACGGCCCGAGCGGGACATACTCCCAGGCCTGGATGTCGCGAGCACTCCAGTCGTTGAGCAGGACGACCCCGAAGATGAAGTCGCGTGCTTCGGAAAGTCGAACAGAGGTGCCACGTTCGGACGCTCGACCGACGACAAAGCCAACCTCGCACTCGAAGTCGAGCTTGGTCGAGGGTCCGAAGCCGGGGACTTCGTCCCCGGGATTAGGCCGTCGCTGGCCACGTGGACGCACCACGTCGGTGCCGCTGACCAACACCGTGCCGGCGCGGCCGTGGTAGCCGATCGGCAGGTGCGACCAGTTCGGCAGCAGCGCCTCGGCATCGGGGCGGAAGATCCGCCCGACGTTGGTCGCGTGATCCTTCGAGGAGTAGAAGTCGACGTAGTCCGCGACCTCGAAGGGCATGGCCATCCGCACGTCGGCCTGCCGGACGAGCAGCGGCTCCACCCTGCCGCGCGCCGTCTCGTCCCGCAGCAGCGTCGCCACCGTGACCCGGACTCGGCTCCACTGCGCCGGGCCGGCTGCCATGAAGGCGTTCAGGCTTCCGGTCCGAAGCATGCTCGTCGGCCCGGCCAGCAACCCTCGCTCGGCCGCGCCGGTCAGGTCGAGGATGTGCTCGCCGATGGCGGCACCGATCCGCGGGCCCGTCTGGCCGCGGAAGACGCCGTACGGCAGGTTCGTGACGGGGAAGTCCGAGCCGTCGGGGACCGGCACCCAGCTCGTCACAGCAGGCCCAAGCGGGTCAGGTCGTCCACCGGCTCCAGGATGCTGCACGAACCGAACCCGACGAACGCTCCTCGGGTCCGGCGGGCTTCGTGGTCGCTGACCTGCTCGTACGTCGAGAGCAGCGGCGCGGCCTGCTCCTCGGCGATCAGCGCGGTCACGGTGGCCGCGTCCTCGCCGAGTACGGCGGCGTGGGTAGCCAGCGCGAGGTTGAAGAACCCGTGCTGCACGAAGCCCGTCGACTCGTCGCGGTGCCGGATCGCCCGGTGCAGGCCCGCCGTGCACTTGAACGGCACGTCCCGCTCGACGCAGGCCCGCACGAACGTCGCGAGCTCGGCCGGGGTCGGGAAGGCGTCGGCGCGGAGCCCCCCGGTGCGCAGCTTCGCGCCCCGCCCGGCCGCGGCGATCGCGTCCAGCGCGCCGGTCCAGCCCGGCACCCGGGGCAGCTCGACGAAGGCGAGCATCGGCGGCAGCGTCTCCAGCACCCGCTGGACGGACTCGGTCAGGTCCGGCCCGTCCGGCGGGCGGACCTCGACCGCCTCGACGTTCAGCCGGTGATCCTGCTGGCCGAGCCGGAGCGCCTCGCCCAGGCCGTCTGACCCGGAGTCCGCGATCAGCCCGAGGGCCAGCTCGTGGTCTTCGGGCAGCACCTCGATCAGCTCGGACAGGCGCGAAGCGGGGCAGAGGAAGCGGCCGACCAGGCCGGCGTACAGGGCGCGCTTGTGGTGCGGGTGGGCCGCCAGCGCGTCAGGCATGCTCGCCGAACCGGGTGGGAACAGGGCCGCGTCGTCGACGATCGCGGTGAACAGGGCCGAGCCGACGGACATCCCAGGGACGCTAGCGGACCGGCACCGTCGACCCGCGACCCGGACACCGACCGGGCCGCGGCGCGCTCGTGACCGCGTGGATCGAGCACGTGCATCGTGACGCCCTGGCCCTGCAGGGTCGGCCGACCACGAGGAAGTGTGGCCATGTCGCGTCGCACGTTCGGGTTCTTGCTGCGGGCCTGCTCGTGCTCACCGCTACTCCAGCGTGGGCCGCGCCGGGTGATCCGCTCTGGGCGTCCCTGGTCGACGGCCCGGCACCAGGTGTCAACTCTCTCGACCGCGGCGAGGACATCGCGATCGGCGCGGACGGGACGGTCTACGTCACGGGCACGGTCTACCTCACGGGGGACAGCGACGGAGGGGCGGCGACCGGCTACGACTACGCCACCGCCGGTTACAGCTCATCGGGAACGCGGCTGTGGGCGGCTCACTTCGACGCCGGTCAGCAGCTCGACGGCGCGCGCGCGATCGCGGTGGACAGCTCGACGGGCACGGTCTACTTGACGGGGCAGAGCTACGCCGGCCTCGCGGGGTGGGACGCCGCCACCCTTGCCTATGCCGACGGGGGCGTCCAGCTCTGGCACTCGCGCTTCGGCGGCCGGACAGGATCGGGTACGCCGTACGGCATCGCCGTCGATCCGGACAACGGAAACGTTTACGTCACCGGCGAAGTGAACGGTGCGACCACGGGGCAGGACTACGGCGTCATCGCCTACGACGGAGGCTGACCGACCGGGGCTCCGGCGTAGGGTGAGGCATGCCTTTCTACCGGCAGGTGGGTGAGATCCCGCGCAAGCGCCACACCGCCTTCCGCAAGCCCGACGGCAGCCTGTACGCCGAGGAGCTGATGGGTATCGAGGGCTTCTCCAACGACTCGGCCCTGCTCTACCACGAGGGCCTTCCGACGGCGATCGTCGACAGTCGGGTGTACGGCGAGCCGCCGGTGCTCGCCACGGCGAACCATCCCCTGCTGCCCCGGCACTACAAGACGCACAAGCTGGACGCCGGAGGCGCGGACGCGGTGACCGGCCGGCAGCAGCTGATGGTCAACGGCGACGTCCGGATCGGGTACGTCGCCGCCGACCGGCCCTCGCCGCTGTACCGCAACGCCACCGGCGACGAGTGCCTGTACGTCGAGCAGGGCACCGCTCGCGTGGCCACCGTCTTCGGCCAGCTCTGGGTGGGCACCGGCGACTACGTCATCATCCCGACGTCGACGACGTACACCGTGGTGCCGACCGGTGACGAGCCGGTGCGGATGCTGACCATCGAGGCGTTCGGACACATCGGACCGCCGCGGCGCTACCTGTCCTCCAAGGGGCAGTTCCTGGAGCACTCGCCGTACTGCGAGCGGGACCTGCGGGGCCCGGTCGAGCCGCACGTCGTGGGTGGCGAGGACGTACCGGTCCTGGTCCGGCACCGGCAGGGGGTCAGCCAGCTGACGTACGCGCGGCACCCGTTCGATGTCGTGGGCTGGGACGGCTGCTTGTATCCTTATGCGTTCAACGTCGCCGACTTCGAGCCGATCACCGGCCGGGTGCACCAGCCGCCGACGGTGCACCAGACGTTCGAGGGCCCGCACTTCGTGGTCTGCTCCTTCGTTCCGCGCAAGGTCGACTACCACCCCGAGTCGATCCCCGTGCCGTACAACCACGCCAACGTCGACAGCGACGAGATGATGTTCTACTGCGGCGGCGACTACGAGGCCCGCAAGGGTGCCGGCATCGAGCTGGGCTCCATCTCGCTGCATCCCTCCGGCTTCACCCACGGCCCGCAGCCCGGGGCGGCGGAGGCCTCGCTGGGTGCGGAGCGGTTCGAGGAGCTCGCGGTCATGGTCGACACGTTCCGCCCGCTCAACCTCACCGACAGCGCCCGGGCGTGCGAGGACACCGGCTACGCCTGGACGTGGGCGGGCCGCAGCAACCGCT
>JACCSC010000509.1 GCA_013813215.1 Geodermatophilaceae bacterium
CGACGGGCGGATGGCGCTGCGACTGGCCATCGGCGCCCCGAGCACGCAGCGGCATCACGTCGAGCGGGCCTGGCGGGCCATCCAGGACGGGCTAGGGGACGCTTCGGCGCTCGCGGCGGACGACGCCCTCCTGGACCACGGTGACGATGTGCCACCCGTCGTGTGACCAGATCCGACCCGTGCACAGCGCCCGACCGCCGGAGGCCGACGGGCTGTCCGCCTCGTAGAGGAACCACTCGTCGGCCCGGAACGGCCGGTGGAACCACATGGCGTGGTCCAGGCTGGCACCCGCGATGGGGTCCAGCCCCCAGGTCATCCCCTCGCGGGCCAGCCCGGCGTCGAGCAGGGTCATGTCACTGGCGAACGTGAGCGCGCAGACGTGGACCAGCGGGTCGTCGGGCAGTACGCCGTCCGCACGCATCCACACCCGCGTCAAGCCGGGGTCGTCGGAGGGCAGCGGCCGCCGGGCCAGCGGGTTGTCGATGTGCCGGCGATCGATCGGGCGCGGCAGGCTGCCCCAGCGGCCGAGCCGGTCGACCACCGGGGCCAGCAGTTCGCCGAACGTGGGCAAGGCCTCGGGGTCCGGTACGTCGGGCATGGCCAGCGCGTGCTGGACGAACGGCTCCTCGGCCCGCTGGAAGGACGCGGACAAGTTGAAGATCGCTTCGTCGTGCTGGACCGCGACCACCCGCCGGGTGGTGAACGAACGCCCGTCACGGATCCGGTCGACGACGTAGCGGATCGGGACCGATGGGTTACCGGGGCGCAGGAAGTACGCGTGCAACGAGTGCACGGGTCGGTCGTCGGGCACGGTACGGCCGGCCGCCACGAGGGCCTGCCCGGCGACCTGGCCGCCGTACACCCGCTGCAGCGACTCCGAGGGGCTGCGCCCGTCGTACGCGTCCGGCCCGGCGGCAGACAGGTCCAGCAGCGAGATCAGCCCGTCCACGGCGGGTTGGCCGGTCAACGGCTGAGTGTCAGTCACGACCGATCCGGTGGGCTCGGACCAGGTTGGTCGCGCCAGACGTGTTCGGCGGGCTGCCGGCCACGATGATCACCAGGTCACCCTCGCGCAGTCGTTCGATCTCCAGCAGTGCGGTGTCCACGGCCCGCACCATGTCGTCGGTGTGGCTGACCGAGGGGGTGATGAAAGTTTCCACGCCCCACGTCAGCGCGAGCTGGCTGCGTACCGCCGGCTCGGGCGTGAAGGCCAGCAGGGGCAGGTGGGTGTGGTGGCGCGCCAACCGGCGTACGGTGTCGCCGCTCTGAGTGAAGGCGACGAGCGCCTTGGCGTCCAGCGCCTCGCCGATGTCCTTCGCCGCCTTGGAGATCACCCCGCCCATCGTCCGGGCCGGGTGCCGCAACGGCGGCACGTCGGTGCTCGCGCTCTCGACGTTGTCCAGGATCCGGGCCATGGTTCGGACCGCCTCGATGGGGTACTCCCCCACGCTGGTCTCCCCGGAGAGCATCACCGCATCGGCACCGTCGAGGACGGCGTTGGCGACATCGGAGGCCTCGGCCCGGGTGGGGCGGGAGTGCGTGATCATCGACTCCAGCATCTGGGTGGCGACGATGACCGGCTTGGCGTGCTCCCTGGCCATCTGGACCGCGCGCTTCTGCACCAGCGGCACCTGCTCCAGGCGCATCTCCACGCCGAGGTCGCCGCGGGCGACCATAAGCCCGTCGAAGGCGCGCAGCACCGCCTCCAGGTTGGCCACCGCCTCCGGCTTCTCCAGTTTGGCGATCACCGGCACCCTGGTCCCGGTCTCGGTCATCACCGCACGGACCAGGTCGAAGTCGCTGGGCTGGCGGACGAAGGACAGCGCGACGAAGTCGACGGCCAGTCCCAGCGCGAAGCGCAGGTCCGCGGCGTCCTTGTCCGACAGCGTGGGAGCGCTGACCGCTACGCCCGGCAGGGACAGACCCTTGCGGTCGCTGACCAGGCCGCCCTCGACCACCCGGCATCGGACGTCCGGGCCCTCGACGTGCAGCACGGAGACGGCGACGTTGCCGTCGTCGATCAGCAGCCGGTCACCCGGCTTCACGTCCGCGGCCAGCTGGGCGTACGTCGTGGAGATCCGGTCGTTGCTGCCGACGCACTCCTCGACGGTGATCGTGATGTCCTGGCCGGCCACCCAGAGCACCGGGGACTGCTCGAAGCGGCCCAGCCGGATCTTCGGGCCCTGCAGGTCGGCCAGAATGCCGACGCTGCGCCCGGTCCTGTCCGAGGCCTTGCGCACGTTCTCGTACGCCCGCTGCTGGTGCTCGTGCGTCCCGTGGCTGAAGTTCAGCCGGGCCACGTCCATCCCGGCGTCCACCAGCGCCAGCACGGCGTCCTCGGTGGCCGTCGCCGGCCCGAGCGTGCAGACGATCTTCGCGCGCCTGGTCATGCGGCAAGCCTCGCAGAGTCCCTGCTTGGCGCACCGCGGGGGCAGTCCGATACGCCGACGGAGCGATCGCCCGACTTGATGCGTGCGGTCAGCCGGCGCGGGGCTGTCGCTCGTATTCGGCGGCTGCTGCCTGGCCGGTGTGTGAGAAGCGGAAGCAGCCACCGCCCAATGCGTGTATTCGCCAGGTGCGTTGGTGGACGGCGCGGTGGTCGGCGGCAGAGCAGGATGAGGTTGTTCAGGTCGGTGCGTCCGCCGTGGTACCAGGGCTTGAGGTGGTGGGCGTCGCACCATTGTGGGGGTCGGTCGCAGCCGGGGGCTTGGCAGTGTTTGTCGCGGACGGCCGGCGCGGTGCGTTGGGCGGGGG
>JACCSC010000517.1 GCA_013813215.1 Geodermatophilaceae bacterium
TACCCGCCGACGCCCTGGAACGGCAGCGTCCGTGACTCCTACGGAACGCCGGGCCCCTACGAGGACGCTGTGCAGAACACGCCGATCTTCGAGGAGAACCCGCCGGAGACGTTCAAGGGGATCGACATCATGCGGGCGGTGCGCAGCTTCGACCCGTGCCTGCCGTGCGGTGTGCACATGTACCTCGGCAACGGGAAGGCGCTGAACAAGATGCACTCGCCCACGATGATGAACCAGGGGTGAGTTCCCCGGCGAACACCGACTTCGGACAGGTCGGCGAGCGAATCGGCGAGCTGCTCGGCGGACTTGCCGACAGCGGTGACGACAAGGCGCTGTACGCCGCCGAGGAGTCCGTCCGGTTGCTCGTCGAGCTCTACGGCGAGGGGCTGTCGCGTCTCACTGCGGCCATGGCCGAGACCGACGACGGCCTGGCCCGGCTGCGGGAGCTCGCCGGTGACGGCCTGGTCGCCAGCTTGCTGATCGTCCACGGCCTGCACCCCGTGCCGCTGGAGCAACGGATCGACGACGCCCTCGACAGCGTGCGGCCCTATCTCGGATCGCACGCCGGGGGAGTCGAGGTCATCGGCGTGGACGACGAGGGGGTCCTGCAGCTGCGGCTGCAGGGCAGCTGCGACGGCTGCTCCTCGTCGTCGGAGACCGTGCGGGTGGCGATCGAGAACGCGGTGCTCGCCGCCGCACCGGAGATCGTCGCCGTCCACGCCGAAGGGATGGTCGAGCGTCCGAAGAAGACCGAGCTGCTGCAGATCCAGCCCTACCGTGCGGCCGAGCCGGACCCTGAGCCGGTCGGTGGCGGCTGGCATGCGCTCGCCGATCCGCCGTCGCTGTCCCCCGGACAGCTCGCCCGGCTGGAGCTGGGCGGCGTACCGGTACTGCTGATCCGCACCGACACGCAGCGCTATGCCTACCGGGACCGCTGCGCGGCCTGCGCGGCCGGGCTCGCCGAGGGCGTGCTCGACGGCAGCATCCTCACCTGCCCGCAGTGCTCGGCGGCGTACGACGTCGCGCTCGCCGGCCGCTCCACGACCGGCGAGGATCACCTCGAGCCGCTGCCGCTGCTGGCCGACCGTGGCGGCGTCCGGATCGCCATCCCCGCCGGGGTGGGGTCAGGGGCGTGAGCACCGTGCTGGGGTCGCACTCGGACAGTGGCATGAGTTTGCCGCTGCCCAGCCGCGGCGTCGGGGCACAGCCACCGGGCAGCGGCATGGCGGTGCTGCAGCGACTGCTGGCCCCGCGGCCCAAGCCGGCCGGGGAGAGCTGCGAGATGTGCGCGGAGCCGGTCAGCCCCGAGCATTCGCACGTCGTACGGTTGGACCAGCGCAAGCTCATGTGCACCTGCCGCGGCTGCGCGCTGCTGTTCACCAACTCCGGCGCGGGGCAAGGCCGTTACCGCGCCGTACCGGACCGGGTGGTCTCCGATCCCGCCTTCCATTTCGACCTCGCGCGCTGGGACCAGCTCGCGATCCCGGTGGGGCTCGCCTTCCTGTTCACGAACTCCACCATGGGCCAGACCGTGGCCTTCTATCCCAGCCCGGCCGGCGCCACCGAGAGCGAACTGAACGCCGAGAGCTGGGCCGAGATCGGCCAGGACACCCCGCTGCTGGCCGAACTCGAACCTGACGTCGAGGCACTGCTGCTGCGCCGGACCGACGATGAGGTCGTCTGCTACCTCGTCCCCATCGACATCTGCTACGAGCTGGTCGGGCTGGTGCGGACGTACTGGAAGGGGTTCGCCGGCGGCGACGAGGTCTGGGCCGCCGTGGACGAATTGTTCGCCCGGGTTGCCGCGCGCAGTCGCCCCCACCCGAGGGGGTAGGGCGTGGCCGACCTCCAGTTCAGCGTGTCGGGCATGGAGCCCGAGCGGTATGCCCTCGCCCCGCTGCTGAACCTGCGACTGCGGATCGAAGAGCGGTCAGGGGCCCGGGTGCACGCGATGGCGTTGCGCTGCCAGATCAGGATCGAGCCGTTCCGCCGGGGGTACGACGACGCCGAGGCAGACCGCCTCTCCGACCTGTTCGGCGAGCGGAGCCGGTGGGGCGACACGCTCAAGCCCATGCAACTGTGCACGGTGGAGACGATGGTGTCCGGCTTCACCGGCAGCATCGACACGACGCTGCAGGTGCCGTGCACGTACGACACCGAGGTCGGTTCGGCGAAGTACTTCCACTCCCTGCGCGGCGGCGACATCCCGTTGCTCTGCCTGTTCAGCGGCACCGTCTTCGTCGACGGCGGCACCGGCTTCTTCGTCGAGCAGGTGCCCTGGGACCGCGAGGCGAACTACCGGCTGCCGGTGCAGGTGTGGCGGGATCTGATGGACCAGCACTTTCCGGGTTCGGGCTGGATCACCATGCGGATCGAGACGCTGGACCACCTGCTGCGCTTCAAGTCCCGGCGCGGACTTCCGACCTGGGACCAGGCGCTGGGCATGCTGCTCAAGGAAGCCGGCGAGGAGGCGCCGTGAGCACCGCCGATGCGCTCACCTCCGACTCCCTGCTGGCCGCCCGCCGGCTCGCCGAGACCCTGATCTACGAGGGTTACGTCCTGTACCCCTACCGCGCGTCGTCGCAGAAGAATCAGGTGCGCTG
Source organism: Geodermatophilaceae bacterium (assembly GCA_013813215.1). Lineage (GTDB taxonomy): Bacteria > Actinomycetota > Actinomycetes > Mycobacteriales > Geodermatophilaceae > JACCSC01. The sequence continues at coordinate 2,604 of JACCSC010000517.1, forward strand.
GCAGTGGGGAGTGCTCTTCCCGCCCTCCTGCGCCGAGCGGCTGGCCGAGTCCGCGGACACCCGGGCCGAGCTGCTCGTCGAACCGCGCGACGGCGCCGAGCTGACCGTCGAGGTGCGCTTCCTCCAGCTGCAGGCCAGGACGATCCAGCGTTGGGACGGCGCCGATTTCCAGGCGACGGACTCGATCACCGTCGATGGGGTGGAGCACACCGCCTGGGACGAGGGCTTCCCGGTCGAGCGTGCCTTCACCGTGTCCTTCGCCGACCTCGTGGGCGACGGGCACGACGAGGAGGTCGTCGTATCCGGTGGTGTGGACGAGGCGCCGCTGACCGACGCCGCTGGGCAACTGCAGGGCCGGATCCTGCGGACCCGCTGGCCGGTGCAGGCGCGGGTGGGCGTGCAGGCGGAGAGCCTGGTCGGCCCGTACGGCGCCGTTCGGCTGCAGATCCTGACCGGCAACCGGAGCGACTGGGACGACCCGACGGCGACCCGGCCGGAGGGGCTGCGTCGCGCTCTGCTCGGGGCGCACACCGTACTCGCCTGTAGCGACGGCCCCTTCCTGTCCCTCCTAGACCCGCCGCAGTGGGCCAAGCCCGCCGTCGCCGCCTGCGTCAACGAGCGGGTATGGCCGGTTCTGGTCGGCGACCCCGGGCGTGAGGTTGTGCTCTGCAGCCCGATCATCCTGTACGACCACCCGGAGATCGCGCCGGAGAGCCCCGGGGACCTGTACGACGCCCTGGAGATCGACGAGATCCTCAGCCTCCGGACGATGACCCTGACCGAGGAGGAGAAGCGGCAGGCGCGAGCCACCGATCCGCGGGCAGCGGCGATCATCGACCGGGTCGACGCGATGTCCCCGGACATGCTCGACCGGTTGCACGGCTCACTGCGCCAGCTGCGGGGGCCAGATCCGTCGCAGGCCCTGCCGTGGGACGCGGCCAGCCGGCCGGACGTGCCCTGGTGGGATCCCGGCAGCGACGCCTCGGTGTCCCCGGAGACCGACAGCGTGCTCGTCGAAGGTGTGCCGGTCCAGGCCGGGTCCAAGGTGGTCCTGATGCCGGGGCGGCACCGGCGTACCGACGCCCAGGATGCGTTCCTCGTCGGCCGGGTGGCCACGGTCCAGGCGGTGCTCTTCGACGTCGACGAGGGGACGCACCTGGCCGTCACTGTCGACGACGACCCGGCCGCGGAGATGCAGCAGGCACACGGTCGGTTCCTCTACTTCCAGCCCGACGAGATCGCGCCGTGGGCCGAGGCGGCGGAGCCGCGCCATGACTGAGAAGGTCCTGGTCGCGGGTATCGGCAACATCTTCCTCGGAGACGACGGATTCGGAGTCGAGGTCGTGCGCCGGCTGGCCGAGCGCGACCTGCCACCGGACGTGGAGGTGCTCGACGTCGGCATCCGCGGCCTGCACCTGGCCTACCAGCTGCTCGACGGCTACCGCGCGCTGGTCCTGGTCGACGCGATGGCCCGCGGCGGCGAGCCCGGGGCGCTCTACGTGATCGAACCGGACCTCGACGCGTTCGACCAGCCGGCGCAGGACCAGGCGCTCCTCGACGCGCACAGCATGGATCCGGAGACCGTGCTGCGCTCGATCACCGCGCTCGCCCGGGAGACCGGTGGGCAGCGGGTGGGCCGGGTGCTGGTGGTCGGCTGCGAACCGGCCACGGTGGAGGAGTGGATGGGGCTGAGCGAGCCCGTGTCCGGTGCCGTGGACGCCGCGGTCGACATGGTGCTCGATGTCGTGCAGAACGAGTTGCGGGTGCTGACCTGAGCGGCGGCCGGCCGCGGGCAGTCCCACCGAGAGGAAGGAAGGGCAGAGGATGTTCAAGCGCCTGTTCATGTTGGCCGCATTGGCTGGAGTGGCCGCCGTGGTCGTCCAGAACATGCCGGACGTCCAGCGGTACCTGAAGATTCGCTCGATGTGACTCTGCCCGTATGAGGTCGCTTCGACAGGAAGGAAACTGACATGTGTCTTGGCATCCCCGGTGAAGTGATCGAGATCCTTACCGACCGTCCGGACCTCGCGAAGGTCGACGTGTGCGGCGTCAAGCGGAACATCAACATAGGCCTGCTCGAGGGTGAGGAGCTGAACGCCGGTGACTGGGTGTTGATCCATGTCGGCTTCGCCATGTCGAAGATCGACGAACGGGAGGCGGCGTCGGCGTTGGAGTTCCTCGAGGGGATCGGTCAGGCGTACGCCGAAGAGCTGGCCGCTTTGGCCGATTCCGAAGCGCACCGGGGGTGAGCATGCGATTCGTCGACGAGTTCCGGGACGCGGACAAGGCGCTGGCCCTGTCGGCCAAGATCAGCGAACTGTGCGAGCCGGGCCGGCACTACAAGTTCATGGAGGTGTGCGGGGGGCACACGCACACCATCTACAAGCACGGGCTGGAGGACTACCTGCCCGACAGCGTGCAGCTGGTGCACGGCCCGGGTTGCCCGGT
>JACCSC010000519.1 GCA_013813215.1 Geodermatophilaceae bacterium
CGCTGGGCCGGTGTGCCCCAGCGCTGCACGGTCCAGGAGGCCATGGTGTGCACGGTGAGCAGGCTGCGGACCGACGAGCAGCCGCGGCCCACCTCCTCGTGGATCTCACCGAGGGACACCATGGACACCCCTTGTCCGCCAACCGATTCCGGGAGGAACGGCGCCCACAGACCGGCCTCGGCCATCCGGTTCAGCACCGCTTCGGGGATGTATCCGTCGCGCTCGAAGTCGTTACCCCACGGCGCGATGTGGGCGTCGACGAACCCCCGGGCCGAGGCGCGGTCGACGACCCGCTCGACCGGGGGCGCGACCAGCATGGGGCTCGCCACGGTCACGTCGACACCTCGCTTCGCTCGACGCGACGTGCAATTACACGGTTCGCTCGCAAGACTCGCTCACCCCTCGTCGACGGCGGACGGCGTCAGCCGCCCGACCAGCTCGGCCATCGCGTCGGCGCTGCGGAAGTTGTCGATCCGCAGCTCGTCGTTCGGGATGGTGACGAAGAAGGTCTTCTCCACGAACATGACCAGCTCCATGGCGAACAGCGAGTTCACGAAGCCCAGCTCGAAGATGTCCTGCGCGGCGTCGATCTCGACCTGCGGGAAGCGGTCCCGCACGAAGTCGAGGATCTCGGCCTGCGCGGGCTGGGTAACGGTGATGGTGGACATCTGGATCTCTCCTCTGTGACTGTGGTTGTGGGTGGTGGTGGGTCAGGCGGCCACGGACGCGCGGCCGGTAGCGGAGTACTCGTAGAAGCCGCGGCCGGACTTGCGGCCGTGCAGGCCCGCGTCGGTCATCTGCTTGAGCAGCGGGCATGGGCGGTACTTGCTGTCGGCGTAGTGCTCGTAGAGCACCTCGACGCTGTAGAGGATCGTGTCGACGCCGATCAGGTCGGCCGTCTCAAGGGGACCCATCGGGTGGCCGAAGCAGCTGCGGAACACCTCGTCGACGGACTCGGCGCTGGCGACCCCCTCGTGCACCAAGTACGCCGCCTCGTTCACGGTGAGCATCAGCACCCGGTTGGACACGAAGCCGCAGGCGTCCTTGACGTCGATCGCCTTCTTACCCATGGCCGACAGCAGCGCCCGCGTCCGCTCGACGGTCTCGGCCGAGGTGTGGAAGCCGGGGATCAGCTCGCAGGCCGGCTTGGCCGGCACCGGGTTCATGAAGTGCACGCCCACCACCTGCGCCGGCCGGCTGGTCACCGCGGCCACCTTGGTGATCGGAATCGCCGAGGTGTTGACAATGAACACCGTGTCGGGTCCGCAGACCGCGTCCAGGCCCTCGTACACCTCGCGCTTGACAGCCCAGTTCTCCGTCACGTTCTCGATCACGACGTCGACCTTGGCCAGCGCGTCGATTCCGACGCCGGTGTTGATCCGGGAGAGCACCTCGTCCGCGTCCAGCTCCGGGCCGCCCATCAGCCGGCTCATCCGGCAGTTGCGCGAGATGGTGGCCATCGCCGCCGCGAGGATCTCCTCGGACGTGTCGACCAGCACTACGTCGTGCCCGGTCTGCGCCAGGTTCTGGGCGACCCCGACGCCCATCACCCCCGCGCCCACTACTCCGATCACTGTCATGTCCGCTCCGTTCGGGTTGTCGTTGCCGGTCATCGGGCCCGCCGCCGAGCGGCGGCGGAACTCTCCAGCCCGGACCGGCGCAGCTGCGCGCGGACCTGGCTGGCGTTGTCGTCGGGTGCCGCGGTGCTGGGTTCACCGGCGGCGGCGGCCTCGATGACCGCGGCGAGCGCGGCCACCGTCGGTGCCTCGTAGAGGATGTGCGGCGCCAATTCGTCCAGCTCGAACTCGCGGCGCAGCGTGGTCACGATGCTGACGCCCAGCAGGGAGTTGCCGCCGAGTTCGAAGAAGTTGTCCTGCACGCCGATCTCCTGCAGCCGCAGCGCGTCGCACCAGCTGCGCGCGACAGCGACCTCGACCGGTCCGTTCGGCTCCTGGTACATCGTCGTCAGCTCGGGACGGGGGAAGCGCTCGCCCCCGACCTCCGCCGCCGGCCGAACCGCGTCCACGGTGAACTGCGCGCTGCCCGTGACCACGGTCTGGAAGTCCTGCGTGGAGACGACCACGCGCGACTCCCCGCTGGCCAGCGCCCGCACCAGCGAGCGCCAGCCCTCGTCGAAGCCGATGCCGAAGCGCGCCCGGTTCGCCCGGAAGAACTCCTGCAGCGAGTCGTCGTACCCGGCCAGCCCGTCCTCCCATGCGTTCCAGGTCCACTCACCCCAGTCAACGGCCAGGACACGGCGCCTGCCGACTGCATGCTGAGCGGCCCAGCCGTCGAGGAAGGCGTTGGCCGCGCAGTAGTCGACCTGCCCCGGCCCGCCGCCGGTCGCGGTGGTGATCGAGGAGAACAGGACCAGGAAGTCCAGCTCCACCTCGTCGGCCTCCCCGATCCGCAAGGCCTCGGCCAGCGCCCGGGTCCCGGCCACCTTCGGCGCCAGCACCTGCTGCATCTCTTGCGGCCGCTTGAACTGCATGAGGCCCATCCCCGGCACGCCGGCCGCATGGAGGACGCCGTGCAGGGCACCGAAGCGCTCACGGGCGACCGCGACAGCCCGCCGTACGGCGTCCGGGTCGGTGACGTCACCGACGACCACCTCGACCTCGGCCCCCAGCTCCTGTAGCCGCGCCACCTCCGCGTTCCGGCGACGCGACGCCTCGTCGGTGCCGTCCAGCCCGCGCCGGGCCAGCAGCACGAGCCGGGCCCGGTGCTGCACGGCCAGCCGCTCGGCCAGGCCCAGCGCGATGCCCCCCAGCCCGCCTGTCACCAGGTAGACACCGCCGTCCCGGAACGGCGCGGTGTCGTCGGTGACCGGGAGCGACTCGTAGCCCGGCAGCCACCGGCGGCCGTGCCGCAGCGCGACCAGCCGATCGGTGGGTGAGCGGCGAAGTTCCGCCACCAGCTCGCGGGACGAGCGTCCGGCAGGCGAACTCGACACATCCACCAGCCGGGCCGTGACACCCGGGTACTCCAGCGGTACGACGAGGCACGGGCCGGTGACCATGGCCGCCTCGGGGTCGGTGACGTCACCGGGGACGACCTCCTGGGTGCCCGCGACGACGACGTCCATCGCCCACTCCGCGCCACCGACCTCCGCCGCGGCCTGGGCCAGCGCCACGAGGGTGTCCAGGCCGTATGCAGTGCCCACACCGTCCGCCGGAGGCTCCATCGTCCACAGGTGCACGGCGCGCTCCAGCGGACGCCCGGCCGCACGCAGCGCGCGCAGCACGGCCAGCAGGTCGGCGGTGACCCCCGGCCGGACCGTGAAGCCGTCGTCCGTCGTGGCGAACCGCTCCCCCGGGCGGACCAGGCTGACGGCGGACCCGCTGTCGCGCAGCGCCATCGCGGCCTCGTCGGCCACGCCTTCGCGGGTGAAGACCAACCACGACTCCGGCTGCGGTCCAGGCGCCGGGTTCACCGTCTGTCGCCAGACCGGCAGATGCAGCCACTGGTCCTCGGGCAGCTTCGGCAGTGACGCAATCGCCTCGAACAGGTTCGCCGGCTCCGCCGTCGCGGCGGCGCCCGGTGTCTTGGGCGCTGCCTCGATCCAGTAGCGGCTGCGCTGGAACGGGTAGGTCGGCAACGGCACGCGCCCGGGCCGGAGCTGACCGTCATCGGCCAGCCCGCCGGGGGCGCGACCGCTGTACGCCGCCCAGTCCACGTCGACGCCGAGCAGCCACAGCTGGGCCAGCGCCTCGGCCAGGCTCTCGTCGTCGGTGGCCGCGGCACCCGGTGCCGGGAGCACCCGGACGCTCAGCGCGGGGTCGGCGGACCGCTCGGTCTCGCGGGCCAGATCGGCCAGCACAGTGGCCGGCCCGATCTCGAGCAGGACCAGCTCGCGATCGGCCAGGAGGGTCGGGTCCGCGGTGTCGCCGGTCAGCGTGCGGACGGCGGGCGGGCCGGCTGCCGCGCCGCCCCGATGAGAGACCAGGGCGAGGGCGTCGGCCAGGTCGAGCCGGCCGGACAGGCAGGTAGTGACGCGCTGGCCGGTCCCGTACCCGGCCAGCAGGCCGGGCTGGACGCCCCAGGTGATCAGCGTGCGCGCCAGCGCGTACTGGACGGCGAACGTGGTCAGCCCCGCCAGATCCGTGCGCACCGCCGTCGCGCCGGCCGAGGCCGGCTCGGCACCGTGGGTCAGCTCGCCGATCAGGTCGACGTCCGGTCGGTCCCGGCGGACCAGCTCGGCGCACTCGTCCAGCGCGGCCCGGAAGACAGGTTCGCGCCTGGACAGCTCGGACACCGTCGCCGCCACCGTGTCGTCGGCGTCGGGGAACACGAAGGCCACCGGTCGGCCGCGGGCGGCGTCCACGCGCTCGCGCACCCGGCC
>JACCSC010000009.1 GCA_013813215.1 Geodermatophilaceae bacterium
CTGGCCACAAGGTCCGCTACGTCCTGGCCGCCAAGCTCGTCAACGAACTCGTCGAAGCCGCCGACGAACGCCAGTTGTCCCGGACCATCGCCCGCTACGGCCGGGTCGAGCTGCTCTGCCTCGACGAACTCGGCTACATGGAACTGGACCGGCGCGGCGCCGAGCTGCTGTTCCAAGTCCTCACCGAACGCGAGGAGAAAACCGCCGTCGCGATCGCCAGCAACGACAGCTTCAGCGGCTGGACCAAGACCTTCACCGACCCACGGCTCTGCGCCGCCATCGTCGACCGACTGACCTTCGGCGGAAACATCATCGAGACCGGCACCAACAGCTACCGACTCGCCCACGCCCGCACCCAACGACAGCAAGGTGGGGCCACTTCAAGCCGTCACCCCGGGGCCAAGTCGAGTTGACACGGCCAAGGAGCTGAACGCGGAGCGGAACTCCGCGTCGTTGGGCAGCCCTGCTTCCTGCGATGACTGGATCATCAGCGCCACCCAGCGGGCCCGCCACTCCTCGGTCAGGCACTTGCCGACGTGCTCGGCGATCATCCGCGGATAGCCGCCGTACTCGTCGCTGTAACACGAGGGGCCGCCGAACACCTCTGCCAGCCACTTGGCGACCCGTTGCGGATGGTCCGCGGACATGTTCGCGAAGATCGGGCCGAGCATCGGGTCAGCCGGGACGTACTTCTCGTAGAACAGCCGGGTCATCCGGGTCAGCGCCGGCAGCCCACCGCACCACTCGAAGATGCTCGGCGTCCGGTCCGCGTCGGGGACCGGATCACAGAACTTGACGTACCAGTGCATCCCCGAGCAGAACGGCTTGTTCTGCGAATGCCCGCATCGGCACAACGCGTAGTGCTCGCGGGAGGCGCCGTCGTTGCGGGCGACCTCCCCTCCGCCACCGTCGCCGTCGAGAAGTGCGATGCCGCCGGTGATCCGGTACGGCCCGTCCTGGGACACCTCTATTGCCGGCTCGCGTTGGCCGGCGGAGTCGACCTGCTCGCGGGCCTCCACGGTGTCCATTGCGTAGCTCAACGCCCCGGACGGGCAGTCCCGCACCGCCCGCACGATCTCGTCCAGCCGCCCCCCGCTGGGGGTGACGAACGGCTCCTCACCGAGGTGGAACACCGAGGCGAGCCGCTCGGTGCACAGACCGGAGTGCTGGCAGGTGCCGCGGTTGTCTAGCACCGTCACCGACTGACCGACATAGCTGTCGCGGCGGTCGGCCACCCGGTCCGGGTCTTTGGCGGTGGTGAACTCGATCCGGTGGCAGGTGCCGTCACAGGTCGGTTTGATCCCGGACTCGCCGCACCGACACAGCGCCATCAGCGGCCGGGTCGAGATGGGCACGCCAAGGTGGTCGAAGAGGCTGCCGGGATTCGTCACCAGATAGGGCCCGTCGGGCACAGCCTCGATCTGCTGGACCAACTCCGATTGCAGCGCCGCCAGCTCGGCGATACGACTCGCCTTCGAGGTCTCGTCGACCGTTCCGACGGCGAGGTCTTGCAGCGCGGTTGCTGCCTCGCCGAGCCCTGGAACATCAGGCCGCTGGCACCGAAGTTCGGTGGCGGCTCGAGCCAGCTCCCACAGCCGACCGCCCAGCTGACCAGCCGAGCCATGGACGGTCGCGTGGACGGTTTCCGAGGGGGCCGGTATCAAGGCCTCGTCGTCGGGATCCATGCCGTCGCGGGTGCCTGCGGCTGCCTCCACATGCTGCAGGGGGCCGAAGGCGGCGGCGTACAACACGCAGCCCAGCGACCACAGGTCGGTCGCCGGGTTCGCCTCCGCGCCGGCCAGGCGTTCGGGCGCGACGTACTCCCGCGATCCGGTCACCGCGCCGCTCGCGGCGAGCCGCGGGTCACCCTCGGCGGTGGGGACGCCGAAGCCGGCGAGCACGGCGCTGCCGTCGGGACGGAGCAGGACGTTGGACGGGGTGACGTCGCGGTGCAGCACGTCGTGTTCGACCGCCGCGGTCAACGCCAGCAGGACGTGCTGGGCGATCCTGACGATGTCGGCCGGCGGCAGGGGGCCGCGCTCGGTGATCAGGTCGACCAGCGAGCGGCCGGGCACCCGCTCCATCACGATCCAGAGCTGGTCGCCCTCCTCGACGACGTCGAGGACTCGGGCGACATGCGGCGAGGCGATCCGGGCCGCGGCGTGGGCCTCGCGCAGGCTGCGTTCACGCCGCGCCGGAATGGCCGGTAAATCCAGCTGCTGGACCGCCACCTCACGGCCGAGCACCTCGTCCCGTGCGGACCAGACCCGACCGACGCCGCCTCGACCGACCGGCGCCAGCAACCGGTAGCGCCCTCCGACCCGAGGGTCGCGCTCTGTGCTGTCCATGCCGATATATACGGGCGGCGGCTCGGTCGTGCTCAGCGACAGGCCCTTCGGGTCAGCCCAGCGCGCGCAATCGAGGGAGCAGGTGCTCCCCGAACTGGCTCAAGAAGCGGCTTTGGTCCACCCCCGGACCGTGGAAGACCAGATGCGTGAACCCCGCGTCAACGTACGGGGTGATGGCGGCCAGCGCCTCGTCCGCGTCGGAGGCGACGATCCAGCGACTGGCCGCCTGCTCGATGGGCAACTGGTCGGCCGCCTGCTCCATCGCGATCGGGTCTTCCAATCCCGACTTCTGCTCGGCGGTCAGCGCGAGCGGCGCCCAGAACCTCGTGTTCGCCAAGGCCTTGTCGTGGTCGAGGTCGAAGGACAGCTTGATCTCGATCATCCGGTCCACCTCGTCGGAGCGTCCCGCGGCGGCGTACCCCTTCTCCACCGCGGGCAGCAGCTTCTCGGTGTAGAGGTCCATCCCCTTGCCGCTGGTGCAGATGAAGCCGTTGCCGGCGCGCCCGGCGTACCTCGCGACGACCGGGCCGCCGGCCGCCACGTAAATCGGAACCTGGTCCTCCGGCCGGTCGTACACCGTCGCGTCAACCGTCGTGTAGTACTCGCCGTCGAAACTGATCCGTTCGCCGGTCCAGAGCTGGCGGATCAGGTCGACCGCCTCACGCATCCGGGCGAAGCGCTCCTTGAAGCCCGGCCACTCGACCCCGGTCACCGCGACCTCGTTCATCGCCTCGCCGGTCCCGACGCCGAGCATCACCCGGCCGGGGAACAGGCAGCCCATGGTGGCGAAGGCCTGCGCGATGACCGCAGGCTGGTAGCGGAACGTCGGCGTCATCACGCTCGTCCCCAGCATCACCCGCGACGTGCGTTCGCCGACGGCGCTCAGCCAGGCGATCGAGAACGGCGCATGTCCGCCCTGGTGCCGCCACGGTTGGTAGTGATCGCTGACGACGACGCTGTCCAGTCCGACGTCCTCGGCCTGTACGGCGAAGTCCAGCAACTCCCGTGGGGCGAACTGCTCGGCCGAGGCCTTGTACCCGATCCGCATGCCACCCTTCCTACCTCGACCGGCGGCGGCGCGTTCAGCCAGGTGCTCACCAGCCCCGGGTGCCGGGCTCACCCTTGAACGGTCCGACGACCTCCGAGGTGATCCAGCCGCCGTAGAAGCCGCCCGCCTGCGGCATGACGGGCTCGCCGTCGAGGAGGACCTCGTCCATCTGGCCGGGGTAGACCGCGACGGCGCCGCGCATCGGGGCGAAGGCCGGGGTCGGGTTCTCGTAGGACCAGCCCGCGTTGTGGCCGCCTCCGACGTGCCAGTACGTCGCCGCGCCCTTGAATTCGCAGTAGGAAGAACCGTTGCCGGGGCTCAACTTGCCCGGCTCGAAGTCCTCGGGCGCGACGTAGTACACCGGAGGGTGGCTGGTCTCGCAGACCCGCCAACTCCCCGACGTGTCGAGGATCGTCCGCCCCGCCAGCCGGATCACGATGCGGCGGACGCTGCGCTGCAACGACGGCGGGCGCGGGTAGTCCCAGACGGACTCCTGACCCGGCCCCGGCGCAACGCGGCGGGCCGGGCTCATCTCCTCAGCGGTGGCGCAGCCGGTTGACCACGACCAGCGCGACGACCGCGGCGGCCGTTCCCCCGACGATGAGCCGACCCTTCGTCGAGGCCAGGAACTCCTGGGCCGACGTCTTGCCCTTGGCGGCCAGCGTCTTCGGGCTGGTGCGGACGACGAGCTGGTCGAGCGTGCTGCCGAGTTCGGCTCGGGCCTGCTCGATCTCGCGCTGAATGATCTCGGGGTCGCGGCTCACGCCGACAGCCTGCCATGAAGGCGGCACCGGCGCGCCCGACGGGTCACTCGACAAGCGACTGCGCGAGCCACCCTCCAGTCCAGGACCGGGCAGGGCGAAGAAAGAAGCCATTCGCCGTCGCGCGGCTTGCTCAGTCGGATGTGCGCGTCGAGCGGGATGACCTCGTCGCTCGGGTTTCGACGGGGTTCGGCGTGTCGGTCTCCGGCCCGGCGCCGAGAGGCACCCCTAGCCATGGACACGGCGGGTTACGAGGTCGGCGTCAGCCGGCGGGCCGGAACGACTCCGCGAAGACCTGGAACAGGTCCAGGCTCTCCTCCCACTGGTCTTGCGGGACCGACCAGTACAGCGCGTACGCCTGATCCGGAGCGGTGATCAGGTTGCGGTTGAGGACGTGCAGCGGTGGGCCCCCCTCCGGTGTCCAGGTGAACTCCCAGTCGGCGGCGTCGTAGTCGCGGTAGGTCACCGGTTCGATCCGGATCTCGGTATAGCCGGACAGTCGGCCGGCGGCAGACGCAGCCTGGTTCTCCCAGTCGGCCACCGGGTCCGGTTGCGGGGTGTCGGTCTGGTCCACCCGGAGGTACCGGCCGGTGCCCGGCTCGACGAAGTCGACTCGCGGGTCGTTGCGCACGATGTCCCACCCGTCGGGCAGCGCAATGGAGAAGCCGGTCGGGTCCTCGTGGCGGGTGAAACCCTCGGGCACGGAATCATCCGTGGGGTCGACCTCGGTCGCCGCGGGATCGGTCTCCGGTTCGGAAGTGGCCGGATCAGTGGCTGGATCGGTAGCCGGCTCGGTGTCCGACGCTTGGGTGTCGGTCGTCGTGGCCTGTGACTCGCTGCCGGCCGGCGGCTCCGCTGCCCGCTGCTGTCCATCGCCATCGCGAGTGATCAGGAACGTGGCCGCCGCGATCACGACGAGCACGAGTGCGGCGGCGGCCGCGGGCCACCGCCGGGAGCCGGGACGCCGCCCACCTGCCGGCGGGGCCGGCGGCGGGGGCGGTTGCACAACCGGGGCAGGGGCTGGTTGCTCGCCCGGCTGTGCCGAAGCGGACGAGGAAGGCGGCAGGACCGAGAGGACCGACGTGCGACCCCCGAGCGGGGATGCCGGCGGTGAAGCCGAGGGGGGCGGCGGCGATGGAGGCGGCGGGTCGGGGGCGACAGGAGCGACGAACAGCGACTGGAGCATCCGCTGGGTGTCCTCGGCGGACAGCCGCTGCGCGGGATCCTTGCGCAGCAGGCCCTCCAGGACGCCGGACAGCGGTCCCGCTGACGGTGCGGGCAACGGATCCTCGGTGATCACCGCCGTCAGCGTGCCCATCGAGGTGCCACGGTCGAACGGCGGCCGGCCCTCCAGCGCCGCGAACATGGTGCAGCCAAGGGACCACAGGTCGCTGGCCGCGCTGGCCGGTTCGCCCTGGGCCCGTTCGGGGGCGATGTACGCCGGCGAACCGATGAGCACACCCGTCGTCGTGATGGACGGGTCACCATCCAGAGCGGCGATGCCGAAGTCCGTGAGCACCACCCGACCGTCGCGGACGACCATCACGTTGGACGGCTTGACATCCCGGTGCAGGACTCCCTTGGAGTGAGCGGCGATGAGGGCGTCGAGGAGGCGGCCGGCAATGTCGGCTACCCGTTCCGGTCCGAGCGGTTCGCCGGCCTGGATGATCTCCGACAGTGGCCTGGCGTCGAGGCGCTCCATCACGATCCACGGTCGGCCGTCGTCCTCGACGACGTCGTACACCTTGACCGCCGAGTCGGAGGTGATCCGGGCGGCGGCCCGGGCCTCGCGCAGGCTCCGTGACCGAGTGAGGTCGGCCTGCTCCGCGGTGAGCCCGATCGGCGGGATGACCTCCTTGACCGCGACATCGCGACCGAGCCGCTCGTCCACCGCAGCCCAGACCACGCCCATGCCCCCGCGCCCGAGCGGTTGCACCAGGCGGTAACGGCCGCCGATGCGGCGGACCTCCTGATCGGGGTTCATCACCCTTCTGCATACCCGATTCCGCGGAAAACGGAACCTCGGCGATAGGTTGCCGGACATGCAAGCCCGCCTGGAACCGGGAGATCTCGCCCCGGACTTCACCCTGCCGGACGCCGAGGGCAAGCCCGTGTCGCTCTCCTCCTACCGCGGACGGCGGGTGATCGTGTACTTCTACCCGGCGGCATCGACACCCGGCTGCACGAAGCAGGCGGGTGACTTCACCGCTGCCCGCGAGTCACTGGCCGGCGAGGGGATCGAGGTGCTCGGGATCTCGCCCGACGCCCCGGCCAAGCTGGCCCGCTTCCGGGACCAGGAGAACCTCACGATCACCTTGCTGTCCGACACCGGAAAGACGGTGATGACGGCGTACGGCGCGTACGGGACGAAGAAGCTGTACGGCAAGGAGGTGACCGGGGTGCTGCGCTCGACGTTCGTCCTCGACACCTCGGGTGTGGTCGAGCTGGCGCAGTACAACGTCAAGGCCAGCGGCCACGTGGACAAGCTGCGCCGCGACCTCGCCGGCTGAACCGCGGATTAGGCTGCACTCCCGACGCGGGAGTGGTGTAACGGCAGCCACGCCAGGTTTAGGTCCTGGTGCCTTCGGGCGTGGGGGTTCGACTCCCCCCTCCCGCAC
>JACCSC010000021.1 GCA_013813215.1 Geodermatophilaceae bacterium
TGGCGGGCATCGCCGCCGCTCGGGGTGGCTGCTGCTGGCCGCGGTCGCGACGCTGCTCCTGCTCGCGGCGCTGGTCCGCGGCGGCTCCGAGACGCTGACCATCCCTCGCAGCTGCACCGAGGCCGCCCTCGTCGTGGAGTCCCGGACCGTCGATGCGGGCACGAACTTCTTCCTCCGCAGTACCGGCCCACCGGACACGTCATACGTGATCAGCGTGGCCGGGCAGCCCGTGCGCGGTCAGGCCGACCGCAGTACGACGTTCACGACGACCCCGGCCGGCCCGGCGTACTCCCTCACCGACTGCGTCAGCCCGATCTTCCTGGTGCCGGCACCGGTGGAACCGGGCGCCTTCGCGGTGGAGCTGATCCGGTACGACGCGGCGGGCGCGCTCACCGTGGCCAGCGTCGACATGACCGTGGTCGGCTGAGCGGGCCGCGTGCTGCACCTGCGACTCATGCTCCCGGCCGACCGCACCGAGGGCGTCGTGGAGTTCCTGCGCGAGCACGTCGGCGTAGCGCACCTCGCCGTACTGCCCGGCTGTGCGGTGAAACCGGCAGGTGACCTGGTACTCGCCGATATCGCGCGGGAGTCCGCGGACGAGATCGTGCAGGCCCTGCGGGAACGGGACATCGACCGGGTCGGCGCCATCAGCCTCGACTCGATCGACACCTCGGTCAGCACACTCGTCGAGCGCGGAGGAGAACGCGCCCGGTGACGGGGCGGACGCGGTGATCTGGGAGCAGGTCGTACGTACGTCGTACGACGAGTCGGCGCTCTCGGCGACCTACTTCGCGTTCCTGACCATCGCCACCCTGCTCGCGGCGTGCGCGATCGTGCTGGACTCGGCGGTGCTGATCGTGGGCGCGATGGTGCTGGGGCCGGAGTTCGGGGCCATCGCCGCGGTCGCGGTGGGCATCGTGCACCGGCGGCCAAAGGTGCTCCGGCGGGCGGTGGTCGCCCTGCTCAGCGGTTTCGGAGTCGCCATCGTCCTGACGACGGTGCTCGCACTGCTCGCCCGCGGTGTCGGCTGGATCGACACGTCGCTGACCACGGCGGACCGGCCGCAGACCGGGTTCATCATCGCGCCGGACAAGTGGTCGCTCACCGTTGCGTTCATCGCCGGGATCGCCGGTGTGCTGTCGCTGACGGCGGCCCGCTCCGGTGCGCTGGTGGGGGTGTTCATCTCGGTCACGACCGTGCCGGCAGCGGCGAACGTGGCGCTGGCCCTCGCGCTGACCGACCCTGGCCAGGTCCGCGAGGCGCTGGTGCAACTCGGGGTGAACATCGCCGCCATCCTGGTCGCGGGGATCGCCACGATGCTCGTCCAACGTGCCCTGTGGCGCCGGGTACCGCACGCGGCACCCCGCCCGGCTGTGCGCCGGTAGCCCACCCGGAAAGTGGTCCCCGACGCGCCCAGTGGGTGCGCCCGCGCTCGGCGCGTCGGGACCACTTCTGCCCGGGGAGGGATCTCAGAAGTCGACGCGGGTGAGGAAGCCGCCGTCGACCACGAGGTTCGACCCGACGCAGAAGCCGGCCGCCGGCGAGGCGAGGAACGCGACCGCAGCCGCCACCTCCTCGGGGCGCCCGAGCCGCCCGACCGGGATCCGCTCCCGGATGGAGCGGTAGAAGTCCGGCTTGTCCTCCTGGCGGCGGGCCCACGAACCGCCCGGGAACTCGATAGGACCGGGCGAGACGACGTTCACCCGGACGCCCCGCGGGGCCAAGGTGTGGGCCAGCGCCGAAGCGTGGTGGAGCAGCGCCGCCTTCAAAGCGCCGTACGACCCGGGACCCGACGGCGGCGAGGTGTCGGCGGCCGACGTCGTACCGACCGCGATCAGCGCGCCGCGGGAGCGGGCCAGCGGCTCGGTCGCTGCCTCCGCGAGCCGGACGAACGCCAGCAGGTCGGTCTGGAAACTGGCCGCCCATTGCTCGGGGCCGGTCAGACCACCGCCGGCCGAGGCGTTGGAGACGACCACGTCCAGACCGCCGAGCGCTGCGTCGGCCTCGGCCACGAAGCCCGCCACCGCATCACCGTCACTGACGTCCACGACAGAGGCGTGCACGGCAGTACCGCCCGCGCGGAACCGGTCGGCGGCCTCGCGCAGTCCCTCCTCGCCGCGGGCGCAGATGGCCAGGGCGCAGCCCTCGTCGGCGAGCAGTTGGGCGATCGCGCGGCCGATCCCTCGGGAGGCCCCGGTGACGAGGGCGCGCTTGCCGGTCAGCTGGAGATCCATGCCGGCACCCTGTCACGCCGGCTCGGCGTACGCCGGGGCATGCTGCACCGGTGCCCGAGTTGCCGGAGGTCGAGTGCGCCCGCCAGGTCGTGGACCGGGCGCTGCACCGCACGATCGTCGGGGTGGACGACACCGACGAGTTCGTCTGCCGGCCGCACGCCCCCGGTGACCTCCAGCGCGCCCTGAAGGGCGGGCAGCTCGTGGCCGCCCACCGGCGGGGCAAGTCGATCTGGTGCGACATGGTCGACGCCGGCGGCGATCCCGGCCCGGCCTTGGGTATCCACCTCGGCATGGGTGGCCGCATCGTCGTCACTGGTCCGGCCGGTACGGCCTCCGGCGGGGATCCGGTGCCAGTTTCCGGCAAGGCGATCTGGAACCGGTTCGTGCTGCGCTTCGACGACGGCGGTGAACTGCGGCTGTTCGACAAGCGTCGCCTCGGCCGGGTCCGGCTCGATCCGGCCATCGACGCCCTCGGTCCCGACGCCGCCGAGATCAGCCGGGCGGACTTCCGAACCCGTGTGGGGCGGGGAACGGCGCCGCTCAAGGCCCGGTTGCTGGACCAGGCGACGCTCGCCGGGGTGGGCAACCTGCTGGCCGACGAGACGCTGTGGCGGGCGCGGTTGGCACCGACCCGGCGGGCCGGCTCGCTGTCGGTCGAGGAGCTGGACGAGCTGCGCCGCGTGCTGCGCGCGGCGATCCGCCGGGCCATCCTTCGCGGCGGGGTCCACACCGGCGACCTCATCGAGCACCGGCGGCCCGGCGGGCACTGCCCGCGCTGCGGCGCCGAACTCGTCCGCGCCACGATCGGTTCGCGTACGACGTGGTGGTGCCCGGCCGAGCAGCAGTGAGCAGCCGGGCGGCTGCTCAGCGGGTGAGCAGCGCCTGGCGCAGCGCTGCGGCGAATCCATCGGGATCGCCGCTCATGCCGTATTCGCCACCCAGGAAACCGCCGTGGTGGCTGGGAAACACGACCAGCGCGGTACCGAGGCCCTCCGCGGTCGCCGCCGCCGCGCGGGCCGCCACCTCGCCTTCGGACTCCTGCCCCGCGGCGATGACGATCCGCGTCGACGCCCTGGTGAGGGCGCCGAGGTCGGGCTGGTACCCGGTGCAGGTGCGGATGTTCTGCCCCAGCAGGGGGTCATCGCGGAAGCCGTCGTCCTCGGTCGGCAACCCGAAGGCCGCCGGTCGGGACCGGGCTGGTCGGCGTACGTGTCCGGGAACTGACCCTTCCGGCATGTCAGCGCGATGAACTTCGCCATCGCGGGCCCCATCCCGCTGCGTTGGTAGGTCTGGTAGACGTCCGAGCAGGCGGCCAGCACCTGTTCACGATCCGGCAGGAGCCGGGCCAGCGGTGGCTCGTGGGCGACGAACGTCCGCGCCTGTTCGGGGTGCCGCGCCACCAGGGCGAGGCCGTTGACCGCGCCGCCGCTGCTGCCGAACAGATCCACCGGACCTACGCCGAGCGCCTCGATCAGTCGGTGTAGGTCGTCGGCGTGCTGATCCGGCGTCGACTCCCCGGCGCCGGTGCGGACACTGCGTCCCACACCGCGCGGCTCGTAGGTCACGACAGGTCGGTCGGCGAAATGCGTCGCGAGCGTGGCGAAGCCGCTGGCGTCAATCGGTGAGCCGACCAACAGCAACACGCGGCCCGCTGCAGCGGTGTCGTCGAGGTCACCCCGGATGTCGTACCGCAGGGTCGCCCCGGACACCTCCAGCGTGCGGGTGTCAAGTCGGTCATGGCTGGCTCCGTCGGGTTCTCGATTGCGCTCATGCCGGTCCAGACCGGCGAGTCGGCGACAACTCATCGGTCGGGGCCCCAGCGCGCCACGAGCCGATGATCATGGGGATCCGCCGGTCCTGGCCGCCGAATCCCCATGATCACGAGCGGGTCGGAGCGCGGACGAAGTTGCGGTACGAGCGCGACGGCGTGGGGCCGCGCTGCCCCTGGTAGCGCGAGCCGTAGATCGCCGAGCCGTACGGGTGCTCCGCGGGGCTGGACAGCCGGAACAGGCAGAGCTGGCCGATCTTCATGCCCGGCCACAGCATGATCGGCAGGTTCGCCACGTTCGACAGCTCCAAGGTGATGTGCCCGTTGAAGCCCGGATCGATGAACCCAGCCGTGGAGTGGGTGAGCAGACCCAGCCGGCCGAGGCTGGACTTGCCCTCCAGCCGGCCGGCCAGGTCGTCGGGCAGCGTGACGATCTCCAGCGTCGACCCGAGCACGAACTCGCCCGGATGCAGGACGAACGCGTCCTCCCCGTCGGGTTCGACCAGGGCGGTGAGGTCGTCCTGCTGCTCGGCCGGGTCGATGTGCGTGTAGCGCGAGTTGTTGAATACCCGGAAGAAGCGATCGAGGCGTACGTCGATGCTGGAGGGCTGCACGAGGCCGACGTCGTACGGCTCGAGGGCCAGCCGGCCGGCCTCGATCTCGGCCTTGAGGTCGCGGTCGGACAGCAACATGAGCCGAACCCTAACCAGATAGCAGGCGTCGCTCGGCGTACGGCAGGGTCTCCCACCAGCGGGCGTAGCGGCGATAGACGTCGGGTTGCCGATCGGCCAGGAAGGCCACCAGCGCCGCGGCCTCGCCGGCCAGCCCGGACCACGCCTCGTCGGACAGCTCGTGGAACGCGGTGGCCTCGATGCCGCCGTCGGCCGGCCGCCACACCCCCGCGACGTAGCCGTCGACGAGCAGGGTGGGCAGCACGTCGCCGTTCGAGCGGATCACCAGCTTGCGGTAGTCCTCGGGGATGACCCGGCTGCGGTCCTTGTAGGCCAGCAGGATGCTGTCCCACATCGCCATCAGCCGCGGGGGCACGAGCGCGTCCGCGGCGGCCAGCTCGCCGCCGCGCACGTCGTACAGCGGCTTGCCGTCCAGGCCCTCATGCGTCTCCAGCTCGTCGACCAGCACGGCCAGCGCGGCCCGAATCGCGGGCATCCGCAGGATGGTGAACTGCCCGATGTCACCCTCGGACGCCGGGCCGAAGGCCTCGAGGTAGCGCCGTACGAGCAGCGGCCGGGACTCCTCCTCGTCTCCGTCGAACGGCTCGATGCCTGA
Source organism: Geodermatophilaceae bacterium (assembly GCA_013813215.1). Lineage (GTDB taxonomy): Bacteria > Actinomycetota > Actinomycetes > Mycobacteriales > Geodermatophilaceae > JACCSC01. The sequence goes on from JACCSC010000021.1 coordinate 5,290, forward strand.
AGCGACGTACGACGGCCGGTCGCCGAAAGACCACGGGCCGCCGGTCGGCGCGTGCAGCACCGGGGCGAAGGTGCGCAGCGCCCACCAGAGGCGGGGCTCGGGCAGGACCCCGACGCGCTCGGTCAGCATCGCCTCCATCTCGGCGTTCGTCCTCGGCTGCCCCGCGAACTCCAACACCTGGGGGAGGACAGCGTCCACGTCGGCGATGGACAGGCCGGTGGCCTTGAACCGATGGTCGTATAGGCGCGACGCACGTAGGAAACTGGCCATCGTGCGGTGGAATGCCGGGTAGTCCTCGGTGGCGACCGCGTGCAGCGTGATGCGGATCAGGCTGGCTTTGACCACCGTGTGGTCGGCGAACGCACGATCGAGTTCGGCGGCGTCGAAGTCGGCGATCCGATTCCACAGGGCGAGGTACGGCGAGGCCGCCGACTGGGCCTGTAGCGCGCACACCGTCCGGATGGCGTCGGGCACCCTCAAGTCCTTGCGCTGCAACAACAACTGCCGGTGCAGCGTCGTCCGGTTGAGTTGCCGCGCGGTCACCTTCACCCCAGAACCCTCGTCTCCAACGGTGGCAGCTGCGCCCAGTAGTACCGGTAGCGGGCGTAGACGTTTGGCTCCCGGGGAGCAAGGAACGCATGCAGCGCTTGGGCTTCGGCGGTCAGCGAGTCCCACGTGGCGCCGTCGAACTCGCGGAAGGCGCAGACCTCGATGCCGTTCGGACCTGGTAGCCACACTCCCGCGACGTACCCATCGACCAGGATCGTCGGCAGGTAGTCGCCGTTCTGGCGTACGACGAGCCTGCGGTCGGCCTCGCTCATGTGGCGGGTGCGCTCGGCGTGGGCGAGCAAGATGCTGTCCCACATCGGCAGAAACCGGGGCGGGGCAACGGTTTCGCCGTCCGGCAGCGGGCCGCCGGGTACGTCGTACAGCCGCTGTCCGTCTGGGCCCTCGTGGATGACAAGGTCGTCACACGTCTCCACGGCCGCGCGGACCGTGACCATCGCGAGCTTGTTGAAGCGGGCGAGGTCCTTGAGCGTGGCCGGGCCAAAGGCCCGTAGGTAGCTGCACACCAGGTACTGCAGCGATTCCTGCCGGGTGCCAGGCGGTTCGGGGCCAACCGCCGTGCGATACATCACTCGCGGTCCGAACCGCCACGGCGTCACGTCAGGCACCCTGATCACGCGGGCAAAGGGCAGCACGGCCCACCACCAGCCGGGGTCGGCCACCGGCCCGACGACCTCACGCAAGTGGGCGCTCAGCTCGGTGGCCGACCTCGGATCGGAGGCATGGGCGAGTGCAGCGTCCAGCGCGGCGGTCAGCTGCTCTTCCGTGACCCCGAGCGCCGTCGTCACGGGCGGGCCGGCGCGGGCCCGGCGCAGGTGCGCGGCGACCGCGGCCCAGAAGTGGGGGTGATCGGCGGCGGCGACAGCATGTAGCGTCGCCCGCATCAGGGTGGTCTTGAGCACGGCGCCTTCGTCGAACGCGCGGTCCAGATCGGCAGCGTCGAACCCTGCGATCCGCGACCACAGGGCGAGGTACGGCGAGGCGGGCGCTTGGGCCTGCAAAGCGCACAGCCGGCTGACCGCGGTGGCCGGATC
>JACCSC010000039.1 GCA_013813215.1 Geodermatophilaceae bacterium
CGAGCGCACCGAGCAGATCACCGGCGTACCGCAGGCGGCCATCAAAGAACTCGCGCACCGGTTCGCCGAGGCCGACCGCGCGCAGATCTGCTGGACGCTGGGCATCACCGAGCACCACACCGGTGTGGACAACGTGCTGTCGCTGATCAACCTCGCGCTGCTGACCGGTCACGTCGGTCGCTACGGCAGCGGCCTGAACCCGTTGCGCGGGCAGAACAACGTGCAGGGCTGTGGCGACATGGGCGCCATCCCGAACAAGCTGCCCGGCTTCAAGGACATCGAGGACGACGCCGAGCGCGGCCGCTTCGAGCAGGCCTGGGCCGTCCCGCTGCCGGCCACCAGGGGCTGGCACCTGTCGGAGATGTTCGAGGCCATGGACCGCGGCGACCTGCGGGCGGCGTACATCATGGGGGAGAACCCGGCCGAGTCCGAGGCCGACGTCGCCCACTGCCGCAAGCTCCTCGACGGCCTGGACCACCTCGTCGTCCAGGACATCTTCCTGACCAAGACCGCCGAGTACGCCGACGTCGTCTTCCCTGCCGCGGCGGACTGGTGCGAGGCCGACGGCACGGTCACGAACTCCGAACGCCGGGTGCAGCGCACCCGCAAGGCGATCGACCCGCCCGGACAGGCCTGGGCCGACGGCAAGATCATCGCCGCGTTGGCCAAGCGGATGGGCCACGACTGGGGCGAGCCGACGTCGGAGCAGGCCTGGGACGAACTGCGCAGCCTTTCCGCTATGCACGCCGGCATGTCGTACTCGCGGCTGGAGGAGCTCGGCGGCATCCAGTGGCCGTGCTGGGACGAGGACCATCCCGGCAGTGCGCTGCTGCACGAGAGGCTCTGGAAGGATCCGCTCGAGGGCGCGCCCGCGCCGTTCCACGCCTGCGAATGGCTGCCCCCGATCGACACCTTGACCGAGGAGTTCCCGCTGCGGATGACGACGGTGCGCCGGCTGGATGCCTACAACACCGGCGTCCAGACCGACGGCTACACCTCGCCGCTGTGGGAGCGGGAGAGCCTGCGGATGGCGCCCGAGGACGCCGCGCAGCTGGGCCTCGACGACGGGCAGCGGGTCCTGATCAGTTCCCGCCGCGGCGCCATCGAGGCGCCACTGCTCGTCGACCCCTCGCTGCGACCCGGGCTGACCTGGATGACCCCGCACGCCACCGGTGAGGCCGACGTCAACCTCCTGACCAACGAGAGCTGGGACCCGAAGTCAGGGACGTCGGAGTTCAAGGCCGCGGCCATCCGCGTCGACCCGCTGACCGCGGAGAAGGACCGCGGCTGAGTGGACCTGTACCTCAAACACGCCGAACCCACCGCGGAGGAACGCGCGGCGGTCGACGCCGAACTCGGCGTCCCGACCACCCGCTGGGCCGGCGGCGACCGGGACCGGGCCGAGGAGAGCCGGGTCAGCTACGGCGGCCGGGACGCCCGGGCCCAACGTCACCTGCTGCTCCCGATCCTGCACGCGGTGCAGAAGCGGCTCGGCTGGATCAGCGACGGCTCGCTGAACTATGTAGCCCGCCGGCTCACCGTCCCGCCGGCGGAGGTGTACGGCGTCGCGACCTTCTACGCGATGCTGTCCACGCAGCAGCGGCCGCCCACCGTGGCCCACGTCTGCGACGACATCGCCTGCCGGACCAACGGCGCGCTGGAGCTGATCGACGCATTCGACACCACCGACGGGGAGGTCCGAGACGGCGCCATGTGGGTGCGCAGCCCGTGCCTGGGCCTGTGCGAGCACGCACCGGCTGCGATGTTCCAGCTCGCCGACGTCGACGGCCGGCCCCGTGCGGACTTCGCGACGGCGCCGGTGACCGCGGCCCAGGTCGGCGCCGTCCTCGACGGCGGCTGGGTGGTCACCGAGCCCCCCGGCTCGACGCCGCAGACCCAGGCGCCGCGGGCGGAGGGGTTGCGGCTGCTGCGCCGGATCGGCGTGGTCGACCCGGACAGCCTCGACGACTACCGGCGCCACGGCGGGTACACCGCCCTGCGCCGTGCCCTGCAGTTGGGCCCGGCCGGGGTGCTCCGAGAGGTCACCGACTCCAAGCTCATGGGTCGTGGCGGAGCGGCGTTCCCGACCGGCGTCAAGTGGCAGGCGGTGGCCAGCGCGCCGGCCCACCCGCACTACCTGATCTGCAACGCCGACGAGTCCGAGCCCGGCACCTTCAAGGACCGGGTGCTCATGGAGTCCGACCCGTTCGCGCTGGTGGAGGCCATGACCATCGCCGGGCTGGCCACCGGCTGTGAGCGCGGCTACCTCTACATCCGCGGCGAGTACCCGCTGGCCACCGCCCGCCTGACCAGCGCCATCGCCCAGGCGAGCGCGCGGGGCCTGCTCGGCGAGGACGTCATGGGCAGCGGGATGCGCTTCGAGCTGGAACTGCGCCGCGGGGCGGGCGCCTACATCTGCGGGGAAGAGACCGCGCTGATGAACTCCATCGAGGGTTACCGGGGTGAGCCGCGCAACAAGCCACCGTTCCCCACCGTGGCGGGGCTGTTCGGCCAGCCGACGCTGATCAACAACGTCGAGACCCTGGTCAACGTCCTGGACGTCGTGCTCACCAACGGTCCGGCGTACGCCGAGGTCGGCACCGAGAAGTCCACCGGCACCAAGTTGTTCTGCTTGTCCGGTCACGTCGAGCGGCCCGGGGTGTACGAGGTGCCGTTCGGTACGACGCTGCGCGAGATGCTCGACCTGGCCGGTGGGGTGAAGGACGGACGTCCGTTGCAGGCGGTGCTGCTCGGCGGGGCGGCCGGCACCTTCATCCCGGAGGAGCAGTTCGACACGCCGCTGACCTTCGAGGGCACGCGGGAGATCGGCGCCTCGCTCGGGTCGGGCGTGATCCTGCTCTTCGACGACACCGTCGACCTGCTGGACGTTCTGACCCGGATGGCGGCGTTCTTCCGCGACGAGTCCTGCGGGCAGTGCGTCCCCTGCCGGGTCGGGACGGTGCGCCAGGAGGAGGCGCTGGTCCGGCTGGCCAGCGGAAGTGCGAACGGATCGACCGCTGCAGATGTCGACCTGCTCGGTGAACTGTCCTTGGTCATGAAGGACGCCTCGATCTGCGGCCTGGGCCAGACTGCTCCCGCGGCGCTGCAGTCGGCGCTGGCGCTGGGGCTGGTCCCCGGCGTGGACAGCGGGCACCCTGGGGTCGACACCAGCCGGACCCCCGAGTCGTCGACCGACGAGAAGCAGGAGCGGCCGTGAGGCGGAATGCGCCGGTCATGCTCGGGGGCGTACGGCGGCTGCTCGACGTCGACATCGACGGGACGACCCACCGGGTGCCCGAGGGCTCGACGATCCTCGACGTCCTGCGCGACCAGGACATAGACACCCCGACCCTGTGCTACCTGGGCAACCTGACGCCGGTCAACGCCTGCCGGGTGTGCATGGTCGAGGTCGACGGGTCCCGCGTGCTGGTGCCCTCGTGCTCACGCCGGGTGGAGGACGGGATGGTGGTCAAGACCGACACCGACCGGGTCCGGCACAGCCGGAAGATGGTGCTGGAACTGCTGGCCTCCTCGACCGACATGTCCCTGGCCGAGGACGCCGTACACCGCTGGATGGACGACTACCAGGTCGACGTCAAGCGCTACGGACCGCCCGGACCGCCCGCCGGCGCCGGCGAGCGCGACCGGCGCCAGGCCGGCCACCACCACGTCACCGACGGGATGACCGCGGAGACCGTCGCCCAGCCGACCAAGGTGGACAACGAGCTCTACGTGCGCGACTACGCACGTTGCATCCTGTGCTACAAGTGCGTGGAGGCCTGCGGCGAGGACGCGCAGAACACCTTCGCCATCGCGGTCGCCGGGCGCGGCTTCGACGCGACCATCGCCACCGAGTTCGATGTGGCGCTGCCGGATTCGGCCTGCGTCTACTGCGGCAACTGCATAGGCGTGTGCCCGACCGGCGCGCTGATGCCCAAGAGCGAGTACGACATGCGCCAGGCCGGGACCTGGGACGAGTCCCGGCAGGACCAGGTCACGACGGTGTGCACGTTCTGCGGCGTCGGCTGCAACTTGGAACTGACTACCCAGGACAACCGGATCGTCCGCGTGGACTCGCCCATCGACCACTCGGTGACCCACGGCCACCTGTGCATCAAGGGCCGCTTCGGCTACTCCCACGTCCAACCGGACTGATCCGCGCCACGACCGGGTGATTGCGCTGTAGGTCCGGAATGCCCAGACTGCTGACACGCGCAGCAGGCGCGGCGTACGGGCAGGTGGTGCACTGTGACCGAGGGTGCCTTCGAGCAGATCAGTGACCTGCTGGCCGAGGGGGCGAAGCCCCGGCCGCGAGAGGGCGTCGCCCTGTGCCTGTCCGGCGGCGGCTACCGCGCCATGCTCTACCACGCCGGAGCGCTGCTCCGGCTGAACGAAGTAGGCCTGCTGGGCAAGCTCCACTTCGTCTCCAGCGTCTCCGGCGGGTCCATCGCCGCCGGTGTCCTGGCCCGGGCGTGGTCGCGACTGGAGTGGCGCGACGGCGTGGCGGGCAACCTGCAGGACGAGGTGCTCGAGCCGATGCTGGACTTCGCCGGCCGGACGGTGGACGTGGGATCGGTGCTCACGGGGGTGGTGCTGCCGTGGGTGCGCATCTCCGACCGGCTGGTCGGCAGCTACGAGAAGCACCTGTTCGGGTCGACGACCCTGCAGGACCTGCCCGACACGCCCCGCTTCATCTTCTGCGCGACGAACCTGCAGTCCGGCGTCCTCATCCGCTTCTCCAAGCGCTATCTCTGGGACTACAAGGTCGGCCAGGTGCCGAGGCCCCGGCTGCCGCTGGCGCTGGCCGTGGCCGCCTCGTCGGCGTTCCCGCCGGTCCTCTCGCCGGTAGCGGTCCGGCTGCCGGCCGACGCCTGGTCCGCGGAGTCGGCCGAACTCGGCACCGCGGAGTTTCGCAAGGAACTCCTGCTCTCCGACGGCGGGGTCTACGACAACCTCGGCCTGGAGCCGGTGCTCAAGCGGTGCGCGACGATCCTGGTCAGCGACGGCGGCGGCAAGCTGGAGCCGACGGGAAAGGTTGCCTCGGACTGGGCGCGGCACACCCGCCGGGTGTTGTCGGTCATCGACCAGCAGGTGCGCAACCTCCGCTCGCGGATGCTGGTCGAGGGCTACGACCGCAAGGAGTACACCGGCGCCTACTGGGGCATCCGCACGCCGATCGCCGAGTACCGCTTGCCGGATGCGCTGCCCTGCCCCCCGACCCAGGCCGCGGCGCTGGCCGCCACGGACACCCGACTGGCGAAGCTGCCGGTCACGCACCGGCGCCGGCTGCTCAACTGGGGGTACGCCGGCTGCGATGCCTCGATCCGCCGGTGGTATCCGACCGGCGCCGAAGCGCCGGCCGCGTTCCCCTACCCGGCCGAGGCGCTCGGCTGACGTGGGCGACACCGCGGAGGGGACCGCCGAGCGCACGCTGAACTATCCGGAGCCGGTACGCCGGCAGCTGCAGATCTACGCCATCGACCCGATGGTGGCCCGGCTGTCCGGGTCGGAGACAGTCACGATCAGCGTCCCCTACGAGCCCTTGCAGCCGGGACCCGCTGGCGAGCTGCTGCAGGTGATCGACTTCGACGCCTCGGCCGACTGCTACTACGAACCGGTCGATCTCGAGGACCGGCGGATCCTGCTGACCGACGGCCTGCCGCCGTCGGAGCGCGACCCCCGCTTTCACCAGCAGATGGTGTACGCCGTCGTGTCCGCGCTGCTGGAGAACTTCGAACGCGGCCTCGGACGACGGTTGCGCTGGCGCGGAGACAAGCGGCTACGCGCGTTCCCGCACGCCTTCCGCGGCCCGAACGCCCGCTTCGACCCGGACAACGACGGGTCGATCCTGTTCGGCTACTTCCGGGCCGACCGCCGCGACCCCGGGCGGAACCTGCCGGGCCAGAACGTCTTCACCTGCCTGTCCCACGACATCATCGTGCACGAGGCGACGCACGCCCTGGTCCACCGGCTGCGCGAGCGCTACAAGGACCCGACGAACCTCGACGTCTACGCCTTCCACGAAGGATTCGCCGACGTCGTCGCGCTGTTCCAGCACTTCACCCTGCCCGACCTGCTGGCCCGGCACATCCAGCAGAACCGCACCGACCTGACGGCACGCTCGCCGCTGGTGGAACTGGCCGAGCAGTTCGGGGAGGGCAGCGGCTCCGGCCGCGCGCTGCGCAGCGCGATGGGAGCGGCGCCGGACCCGATGGCGCTGGCCCGCACGTTCGAGCCGCACGGCCGCGGCAGCATCATGGTGGCCGCCGTCTTCGACGCCTTCTTCAGCGTCTACCAGCGCTCCATCGCCGACCTGCTGCGCATCGCGACCAGCGGGACCGGGGTCCTCCCCGAGGGTGCTCTGCACCCGGACCTGGTGGCCCGGGTCGCCGCCGAGGCGCGAGCCACCGCGCAGCGGATGCTCACCCTCTGCATCCGGTCCTTCCAGTTCCTGCCGCCGGTGGACGTGACGATGGGCGCCTTCCTCCGCTCGGCGGTGACGGCCGACCGCAATCTCTACCCGGCCGACGAGTCGGGGCTGCGGGGCGCGCTGGTCGAGGCGTTCCGGCGTAGGGGCATCTATCCCGACGACATCACCTCGCTGTCGGAGGAGGCGTTGCTCTGGCCCGAGGTGAGCGGTCGCGCCCTGCCGTCCATCCCCGGGGATGTCGTCGACTACGTGGTCCAGGAGACCGCCGCCGGCCTGCAGGAGAGCCGCGGCGTCCTGGAAGACGCTCCCGGCGCGCGGCGCCGGGAGACCAAGGCCGATCTCGACCGGCGGCGAAGGGCTAACGCGGAGGCGGCCGCGCAGCTCTCGGCGTACGCCCGGAAGAACGCCGGTGCCCTCGGCCTCGACCCGGACCTGAAGATCAGGGTCGAGGGGTTCAACGCGTCGTTCCTGTCCGGCTCGCGGGGCCGGGTGCGGGTCGAGGTGGTGATCCGGTTGGTGCAGTCGGCGCCGGAGGAGCTGCACGAGAAGTTCGGGCCGCGGCTCGGCGGCGTGCCGCTGCGGGGCGGGTGCACGGTCGTGGCGGACGGGACCGGCGAGGTGAGGTACGTCGTCAGCCGTGCGGTGCCCTGCGCCGCTGGTCGGGGCCCGCTGGCCGAGGCCGGCCAGGCTCGGCTCGCCGCCACGCTGGGCTTTGTGGACGCCTTCACCGGCCACGACGCCTTCGGTCCGTGGGCCGATCCCAAGGAGCGGGTCACGTCGACGCTGAACTTCGCCCGGATCGACGGGGGGTGGTGACCCGATGGCCGGCGCGGTCACCGTGCGCATGTACAACATCGGCTTCGGCGACTCCTTCTTGCTGTCCGTCCCGGTGGCCGGCGGCATCTGGCGGATGCTGGTGGACTGCGGCGTACACAGCCAAGGCCGCAGCGAGCACGACATCGACGACGTGGTGGCCGACATCATCGCCACCGCTGCGGATCCGACCGGGCGGGCTCGGCTGGATGTCGTCGTCGGCACGCACCGCCATCGTGACCACGTGCTCGGGTTCGAGGATGACCGCTGGGCCGAGGTCGAGGTCGGCGAGGTGTGGCTGCCCTGGGTCGAGGACCCGGCCGACATCGAGGCGACCAGCTTGCGGGAGGTGCACGACGCCGCGGCCTTCGCCCTGCACCAGTCGTTCGCGGCAGCCGACTCGGCGAAAGCGGAGCTCGCTCTCAACTCGTTGACGAACGAACGCGCGATGTGGACGCTGCGGCACGGCTTCGCCGGAACGCCGACCCGTCGGTACGTCGACGCCGACCTGGAGCTCACCCACGACGTCAGCGGGCTACCCGGTGCGGGAGTGCGCTTCCTCGGGCCACCACGGGACGAGGCCTCGATCCGGGCGATGAACCCACCCAAGCAGCAGCGCTGGTTCGGGCCACCCGGCGTCGCGGTCGACGACGGTGGGGCGGTGTTCCCGCCGGAGTTCGTGATCGACCCGGCGACACACGCGGCGCTGTACCCGCACCTGGCCCTGCCCCGGACGCTCGCCGCGCGGCTCGTGCAGGAGGAGGACGACGCCTTCGCCGCGACGACCTGGCTGGACCGCTCGGTCAACAACACCAGTGTGATCTTCCTGCTGCAGGTGGGGTCGGCGCGGCTGCTGTTTCCCGGCGACGCGCAGTGGGGAGCCTGGCGCGGCCTGTTGGAGACCCCGGCCATCCGAGCGCTGCTCTCCCAGGTGAACATGTACAAGATCAGCCACCACGGGAGCCACAACGGGACCCCGACCGAACTGGCCCGCGAGGTGCTCTCTGGATCGGTGACATCGCTGTTGTCGGTCCGATCGATCCCACGCTGGAGCGAGGTGCCCAAGGGGGAGTTGGTCGACGAGCTGGCCGAGCCGGGACGGCTGGTGCTGCGCAGCGCCGAACAGGCTCCGCAGCCCACCCGCCGGCATCCCGCCGGCCTGTGGGTGGAGCACGACGTCGCCATCTGAGCCGACAAGGGGGCGACCGGTCGACGCTTGCGCGTTGACCGGTCGCCCGGAAACCGGTTACCCGGTTGCGGGACAGTGTGCACCCGGTTCGGAGGTGCGTCCAGACGCGGCTGCACCGGGGCGGGCCGCTGAGCCCGGGGCTCAGCCGGGCAGGCTGTCGGCCTTGACCGCGTCGCGCTGACCCATCGGCCGATCCTCGCCGCGCGTGGTGTCGCGGGCGGTCTGCTGCTCGGCCTCGGCGTTGATCTCCGCTCCGAGCAGGACGATGTAGGCGCTGATGAACAGCCACAACAGCAGCACGATGACGCCGGCCAGCGCGCCGTAGGTCTTGCCGTAGCTGCCGAAGTTGTCGACGTACAGCGAGAAGCCGACCGAGGCGATCACCCAGATGACGGTCGTGACCACGGCACCGACGCTGGCCCAACGGAACTTCGGTGCGTCGCGGTCCGGCGCGAGCCGGTACACCACGGCGAGACCGGCCATGACGAGGACGACCAGCAGGACCCAGCGGCCGACCTGCAGCAGGATCGTGCCCACGATGCCCAGCGGCAGCGCCTCGAGTACCGCTGGGGCAACAGCGACCAGCCCGACCGCCAAGGCCATGAACACGATCGCACCGATGGTCAGCATCAGGGCGAGCCCGCGCAGCTTGAGGAAACCGCGGGTCTCTTCCTCGTCGTAGCAGACGTTCACCGCGTTGATCAGATTGCTGACCCCGCCGGAGGCGCTCCACAGCGCACCGAGCAGGGCGATCACCAGCCCGATGCCCAACG
>JACCSC010000057.1 GCA_013813215.1 Geodermatophilaceae bacterium
CTGCCGGGCGGCGCTCAGGTCGCCGGCCGCTTCGCCGGCCCGGCGCCGCACGTCGTCCCGCCGCTGCGTCAGCACCTGGATCGCCTCGTCGGACAGGTCGAGCTGCAGCAACCGGCGGGAGGACTGGTCGCGCCAGGCGAGCAGGCCGTCCAGCGTGTCGGCGTACCGCCGGAGCAGGGCACCCAGCGCGGCCCGGCGTTCGTGGACCGCGGCCAGTCGGGCCGGGTCGGACTCGACGCGCTCGGCGTAGGACGCCAGGTCGCCGGCCACGTCGGTGAGCAGGTACTCGGCCTCGGCCAGCCGGCCGGCCAGCTCGGCCAGCGTGGGATCGTGCTCGCTCGCAATACGCAACGTCGCCCGGGCCGCGCCCAGTAGAGCGGCCACGTCGGGGTCGTCCCCGCCCGGGTCGCCGGCCAGCACGGCGTGGGCCTGCCGGGCCGAGCCCTGGAGGACCTCGGCGTTCTCCAGCCGGCTGGTCTCCTCGGCCAACGCCACGTCCTCGCCCGGTTGCGGGTCGAGGGCGTCGATCTGCTCGACACCGCCGCGCAGCCGGTCGGCCTCGTCGATCAGGGCCCGCGCGTTCGTGGTGCGCTCGAGCAGATCCGCCTCGGTGCTCTGCCAGTCGTCGTAGGCCGCGGCGTACCGGGCCAGGGCCTGCGCCAGCGCGGCGCCGGCGTACCGGTCCAGCGCGGCGCGCTGCTCGGCCGGGCGCAACAGCCGGGTCTGGTCGGCCTGTCCGTGGATGGCCAGCACGTCGGCGGCCAGCTCGGCGAGCACGCCCAACGGCACACTCCGGCCGCCGACGTACGCCCGGGACCGCCCGTCGGCGGCGACCGAGCGGGCCAGCAGGAGCGAGCCGTCCTCGTCGATCTCGGCGCCTGCCTCAACCGCCCGGTCCACCGCAGCCCCGCCGTCGAGGCGCAGCCGGCCCTCGACCCAGGCCCGATCGGTGCCGGGACGGACCCGCGAGCTGTCCCCGCGGCCGCCGAAGAGCAGCTGCAGGCCGGTGATCACCATGGTCTTGCCGGCACCGGTCTCGCCCGTGACGACGGTGAGGCCCGGACCGAGCGTGACCGCGGCATCAGCGATCACGCCGAGACCCTGGATCCGCAACTCGGTCAGCACGCTCAGTCCTGGCGCTCGCGGAAACCCTTGACCGGAAGGTGGAACTTCGCGACCAGCCGGTCGCTGAACGGCGTGCGGTGCACCCGCACGATGCGCACCGGCTGGTCGGCCTTGCGGACCCGGACCTTCGCCCCGCTCGGGACGGGGACGGTACGCCGCCCGTCGCAGAACAGCACCGCGTCATGGCCCGAGGCGGCGACGCACACAGTCAGCTCCGAGGCCGGCGAGGTGACCAGCGGCCGGCTGAACAGCGCGTGCGCGCTGTTGGGCACCAGCAGCAGGGCCTCGACGTCGGGCCAGATCACCGGGCCGCCGGCGGAGAAGGCGTAGGCGGTCGACCCGGTCGGCGTCGAGCACAGGACGCCGTCACAGCCGAAGCTGGTCAGCGGCTCGCCGTCGACCTCGATGACCACCTCGAGCATCCGCTCCCGGCTGACCTTCTCGACCGAGGCCTCGTTCAGCGCCCAGGCGGTGGCGACCTCCTGGCCCTCCACCTCGACCCGCACGTCGAGGGTCATCCGCTCCTCGACCTGATAGCCGTGGTCGAGGATGTGCGCGACGGTCTCGGCCAGGGCTTCCGGCTCGGTCTCGGCGAGGAAGCCGACCCGGCCGAGGTTGACGCCGACCAGGGCCGCTCCCCCGGGCCGGGCGAGTTCGGCGGCGCGGAGGAACGTCCCGTCGCCACCGAGCACGAACACGATCTCCGCCCCGTCGGCCGCGTGCCCATCGGCCGGCACCACCTCCGCCGCGTCGACCGCGAGGTCGGCGGCCTCGTCGGCGAGGACCCGGACGGCCATCCCGGCCGCGAGCAAGCGGGTGGCGGCGTCACGGGCGAGTTCGACGATGTCGGCCCGTCCGGTGTGCGAGACCAGCAGGGCGGTCCGGCCGGCGCCGGGACTCACGTCGCCCCGACGGCCGCGAGCAGAGCAGCGTCGTCCAGCGCCGGGGCGTCCCGGCGCAGCCAGAGGAAGAACTCGACGTTGCCCGCCGGCCCGGGCAGCGGGCTGGCGACCACGCCGGCCACGCCGAAGCCGTGCTCCCAGGCCCTCATGGCCACAGACCGTACGGCGTTCGTGCGCAGCGCGGGCTCACGCACCACACCGCCGCTGCCGAGGCGTTCGCGGCCGACCTCGAACTGCGGTTTGACCATCGGGAGCAGGTCGCCGTCGGGCTCGGTGCAGGCGGCCAGGGCCGGCAGCACGAGGCGCAAGGAGATGAACGAGAGGTCGGCGACCACGAGGTCCGCGGGGCCACCGATGTCGTCGGGTCCGATGGCCCGGACGTTGGTCCGGTCGTACACGATCACCCGGCCGTCCTGCCGGAGCGACCACACCAACTGCCCGTAGCCGACGTCGACGGCCACGACCTCCCGGGCGCCGGCTCGCAGCAGGACGTCGGTGAACCCACCGGTAGAGGCGCCCGCGTCCAGGCAGCGCCGACCCTCGACCCCGATGCCGGGGAAGGCGGCCAGCGCCCCGAGCAGCTTGTGCGCTCCCCGCGAGGCCCATCCGGGGTCGTCGTCGACATCGTCGACGAGCAGGGGGGTGTCCGGCGCCACGGCCGTGGCGGGCTTGGTCGCCCGCACGCCGCCGACGCGGACCCGACCGGCCAGGACGAACTCGCTGGCCTGCTCGCGGGAGCGGGCGAGTCCCCGCCGGACGAGTTCGGCGTCCAGCCTGGCTCGGCGTACCACGTCCTCGCCTCGCTGCGGCGTGCGTCAGAGGTGGTCGAGGCCGGTCAACGCGCTCTGCAGCCGTCGCTGTACCTCGGCGTACGCCGCCGCGTGCTCGGCCACCGGCAGGTCGTCCAGCCCGGCCAGGCTGGCCCTCGCCTGGTCCAGATCCACGGCGTCGGCTTCAGGCGCGGCCGCGGTCACGCCGGACTCGCAGCGCTGTTCGCCTTCTTCGCGGGCTTCGCCGCCTTGGCGGGCTTCGTCGCCTTGGCGGGCTTCGTGGTGGCCGTCTTGGTGGCCTTGGTGGTGGCGTTCTGGGGGGCTTTCCGGGCCGGGCCGGCGCGCAGGGCCGCCACCTCGGCGGTCAGCGCGTCGATGCGAGCCGTCAGGGCGTCCAGGTCCGAGCGCGTCACGACACCGACGGCAGTGCGGGCCCGGCCGACCTCGTGTTGGATGATCCCCAGCAGCGCTTTCCGGTTGGCCGCCGACGTGCTGAGCAGATCCTCGGCCAGCGAGCTGACCTGTTCGGCGGTGGCCTCGCCCTGGCTGACCAGCGCCTTGGCCGCGGCCAGCGCCCGCTGCCGGGTGACCTCCGTGAGGCCGCTGGCCAACGCCCAGTAGCCGCGGACTGCGTCGCGGACCATGTCCACCTCCGGTGGGTTCGACTGACCTACGCTACCGGCCTCGGGACCGCGTGCCCGGGCATGACAGACCGGTACGGCGGCGTCGCACCTGCGCCGGGAACGAGGAGAGGCCGATGGCGACCCTGGCGGAGTGCGAGCAGGCCCTGCGGGAGCTGTCCGGGATCATCGGCAGCACCGCGGGGCGCGACGAGCGCTCGTTGCGCCGGTCGGTCAGCTGCCGGATCACCGACCTCGACACCCGCTTCGTCGGAGAACTGCGCGACGGTGCCCTGCACGACATGCGGGCGGTCGAGCCCGGCGCCGGTCGAGCCGACATCCGGATCACCACGACCAGTGACGACCTGGTCGAGCTGGTGAGCGGTTCACTCGGCTTCGGCTCGGCCTGGGCCAGCGGCCGGGTGAAGATCGACGCCAGCCTGATGGATCTGCTCCGGCTGCGCAGGATGCTCTGACCGGTGCCCGCTCAGGCCGCGGTCAGACCCAGCTGGGCGAGCACGTGCTCGGCCGTGGCGTCGCACGCGCCGACTCGTGGGTCCCCGCGAGCCCAGGCCGCCGCGCACAGCGCCCGTAACGCCGACCACGGATCCGCCGACGCGTCAGCCTGCGGATCCGCCGGGGTAGCGGGCAGGGAGAGCCCGCCGCCTGCGCTCACCTGCCAGCCGGCGCACCGCCAGCCCTCCGGGCCGGCCACGACCTCGGGGTGGCGGGACACGAGCCCGGACAGGTCCGCCGACAGATAGGTGGGCCGGTGCTCCGGTGGCGCCGCCAGCAGGTCCGCCGGGCGGGTGACGCCAGTGAAGACGAGCAAGCTGGGGCAGCCGACTCGGGCCGCGCCCTCGATGTCGGTGTCCAGGCGGTCGCCGACCACGACGGGCCGGGTGGCGGCAAGCCGTTCGAGGCACTCCGCGTGCATCGACGGCTCCGGCTTGCCGGTGACGCGCGGCCGCGCTCCGCTGCTCGTCGCCACCACCGAGACGAAGGCGCCGTTCCCCGGCAGTGGCCCGTGGACGGAGGGAACGGTCAGGTCGGCGTTCGTGGCGATCCAGACCGCCCCGTCCCGCACAGCCCGCGTGGCCACGGCCAGATCGCGCCATCCGGTGTCAGGGGAGAACCCCTGGACCACGGCGGCCACCGGATCGTGCAGATCCCGGACCGGGCGCAACCCGGCCACGCGGACCTGCTCGGCGAGGGCTTCCGTACCCACGACCAGCACCCGGGAGTCCGGCGGCAGCGTGGCCGCGAGGACGCGGGCTGCGGTCTGGGCGCTGGTGACGATCTGAGCCGGGTCAGCTGGTACGCCGAGGCCGATCAGCACCTCGGCGACCGCCTCCGGGCTGCGCGCGGCGTTGTTCGTGACGAACCCGAGCCGGATACCGGCCTCGACCGCGGCGGCGAGAGCGGCGGCCGCACCGGGCACGGCCACCGAGCCGAGGTAGACCACGCCGTCGAGGTCGAGCAGCGCCACGTCGTACATCTCGGCCAGCGATCGGTCCGACCCGAGCAGCGCTCCGGAGCCCGGGGCGGCAGCGGTCACCGACGAGCGGTCAGGGCGGCGCGGGCGCCGCGCAGCGCAGTGCCGTAGTGCGTGACGTCCGGACGCATGGCCGCGGCCAGAGCCAGGTGCTCGACAGCGCCGGCGAGGTCCCCGATCCGAGCCGCGGCCAGGCCCAAGCCGAACTGCGCGTAGTCGTCAGCCGGGTTCACGCTGATGATCCACTCGAAGCTGGTCACCGCCTCGTCGTACAGCCCGGAGTCGAACTGGGCGCGGGCCAATGCCTCGCGGACGCTGCGCGAGTCGGGCTCGGCCTCCACCGCATGCCCCAGGATCACCACGGCGGCGGCCGGGTTGCCCTCGTTGAGCAGGTCGAGACCCCGGATGTACCAGTCGTAGACCTCACCCTGGGGCACGACGTCCGGCGGCGGCGGGGGAAGATCGTCGAAGGGCCGACGGGCCGGAGCCTCCCCGTAGTAGTCGGCGTCCCGCTCGGCCTCGCCTGGCTGACTCATCGCCTGACCGTCCCACGGTGAGCGCACCGATCGCGCATCAAGGCTCGCTCGCGCACTGGTCGACCTCCCTCTCACTCGCGCCCGGCGAGACTCGGCCGGGCTTCTAGGATGCGTGCGTGTCTGCACGCGAGCCGCCCCTGCCCGGCTCGCCGCAATCCCCTCCTCCCGACCTTGCCGTCTCACCGTTTCGTGCCGTGCGCTACACCACGCCTGACCGGTCGGCGCTGGCCAGGCTCACCTCGCCGGCCTACGACCTCGTCGATGCCGCGAGTCGCACCGCTCTGGAGCGGGCCGATCCCTACAACGTCGTCCGGCTCATCCTCCCACGAGCGAACGCTCGGACGGGTGACGATGCGTACGCGTGCGCGGCCCACACGCTTGCCGAGTGGCGGGCCGAGGGTGTCCTGGCGGCTGACGACACGCCGGCGCTGTACCGCTACGAGATGGCCGACGGCGCCACGGTCACCCGCGGCATCGTGGCCACGGTGGATCTGCGCCTGCCGGCCGAAGGTGTGATCCTCCCGCACGAGGACACCATGGAACGTCCGGTCGCCGACCGGCTGCACCTGCTGGAGGCGACCCGAGCCAACCTCGAACCGATCGTGCTCGTCTACGACGGCGACGACCCGGCAGCCGATCTGGACGTCGGCCAACCCGTGGCGCGACTGCGCGCGGACGACGGAGTCGACCACACCGTGTGGCCGATCACCGGCGACGCCGAAATCTCGGCGATCACCGCCGCCCTGGCTCCGCGCACGGCGGTGATCGCCGACGGTCACCATCGCTACGCCAGCTATCTTCGCCACCAACACCGCCGGCGCGCGGACGGCGCGGGTGCCGGAGCCTGGGACCGCGCCCTCGTGTACCTGGTCGCGCTCGGATCACACGGCCTGCGCACCCAGGCCATCCACCGCCTGCTGCCGACGCTCGACTTCCCCGACGCGCTGCACGCCGCAGGCCGCGCGTTCCAGGTAGCGCCGATCGCGGTGCCCGCCGAGGGACCGGGGGCCCTCGTGAGCGGGCTGCGCCAAGGCCGGTTCCTGCTGACCGACGGCCGGTCATGGCACCTGCTGCACGAGCCGTCGGCCCCGGCCGTGCGCGCCGCCCTGGGTGCAGCGCACTCGGCGGACTGGCTCGCCCTCGACGTCGCCCTCGCGCACCGACTGCTGATCCGCGACCTGTGGCAGCTCGCCGACGACGAGCAGAGCGTCCGCTTCGGGTACGACCTCGACTCGACCTTGGCGGCCGTAGGACGCGGCGGGACGGCGCTGCTGCTCGCGCCCACACCGGCCGCGAGCGTCCTCGCGGTGGCCCGGCAAGGCGAGCGGATGCCACGCAAGTCGACGCTGTTCGTGCCGAAGCCCCGGACCGGCCTACTGCTGCGCTGCTACACCGACGAGGGGTGAGCCCGCCGCTCGGGTGGCGGTCCCACGTCCGGACCGGCTAGGCGGAGGCGTTCTGGACACCACCTCCTTGCGCGCCGCGAGCGACCCGCCGGGCGCCGGCGACCTCGACCTCGTACCGGGATCGCACACCCTCACCGCTGCGCCAGAATCGGCGCCGCAAGGCACCGTTCATCTCCATCGTGTCCCCCGCGGCCCAACCCATGGCCCGCCGGCCGAGCGCCGCGGTGCGCGCGACGCAGTCGATCGTGTCCACCGCGGCCGTAGCCCGCCGTGGATCGGGCGGACGCTGGACGACGACCCGCCACGACACGACGAGGTCGCCGCTGGGCAGCGTGCGCTCGCTCGCCTCGGCGGACAGCCGACCGACGATCGTGACCTCGTTGCGGTGGACCACAGCCAGACTCATCACGGGCTCCGGATCTCGTGCTGCAGGGACGACACGAGCCTGCCTCGGCCGCGAGCAGGAGGGCGGGGGCCGCCGCAGAATGTGGACAACGCAGCCCCCTGTGGACAGCGGCTCGTTGGCCGCAGCGGGAGCCGCCCTCGCTCAGGGCAGGGCTAGCCGTTCCGCGGCGTCGGTCTGCTCATCGTCGTCGGATGCCAGCACCGCCTCGAACCAGCGGCGCGCCTCGCCCGGACGTCCGGCCGCCTCCAGCGTGTCGGCGTAGGCGTACCAGAGCCGTACGGTCCACGCCTGCACCTCGTTGGCGTGCACTCCGGCGTCCTGCAAGATCACGAGCGCGGCGTCCAGTTCACCGAGGTCGCGCCGGGCCCCGGCCTGCACGATGCGCAGCTCGGCGGTGGCCGCCGCGTCCAGCCGTCCGGCATCGGCCGACGCCGCCAGGTCCAGGGCCCGTTCCGGACGGCCCAGCCCACGCTCGCTGTCGGCCATGAGCGGCAGATGGCTCGGGTCGCCGGTCATCCGACGGACCGCACGCAGCTCGGTCAGGGCCTCCTGCCACTGGCCGGCGGCGTACGCCGCGACCCCGACCGCCTCCCTGACTGTCGGCAGCCGGCCGGCCGTACGCCGTGCCGCACGGGCGTGCGCGAGTGCGGCGGTGGGGTTCCCCTCGAGCAGGTCCCCAGCCGCGACTAGGTGCCGACCGACCCGGGCTGCGTTGTCCGGAGCGAGGCTGCTCAGCTCCGCTCGGACATCCGGCGCCAGGCGACGCACGTCGGCGTCCTCCGGGACCGGCGGCTCGTCTCGCGGCGGGCTCCGCACCATGGCAGGTGCGCGCTCGGCTGGACGCTGGCCGGGGCGGGCGCGCCGGGCGGCCGCACCCCGATCAGGTGAGAATCGCGCCGGCTGCCGCTTGGCGCCAGCCGGGGTACCGGACTCCCCGGTCCGCGGTCGGGCATCAGCAGCAGCCGAGTCGCGTCGCGGTGCAGTGCCCTTCCCGCCCCGGCTCGCAGCTGACTGAGACGTACGACGTTGACCGTCTCGTTCCCGCCGAGCGCCCCCCGCCTGTCCGTCAGCCGCGGGGGCCGGCCGTCGGGCCGCTCCGGCCTTGCTACCGCCGCCTGCGGGCCCACGTCGATCGTTGCCACCTTCGGCGCGGCCGCCTCGCTGGTCCGGGCGCTCCGACCTCGAGTACTTCGGCGGGGTCGAGCCGGGGGTCCGCGGTGTGCTGTCGCCGTTCCGGGCGCGCGGCTTTTCGGCGGCCTGGTCGTAGCGTCGGCGTTGCGCCGATCCGGAACGCGGGGCCTTGTCCCGCGTAGCCGACGCCTCTGCCGCACCGGGCTGCGCCTGGCGATTTCGGGCAGCTTTCGGCCTCCGTCCGGGTTGCCCCTTCCGCGACGGAGAGCCCGCGGCTGCCGCGTCCCCGGACGGCCGGTCGGCGGCGGCGGCGGCAGGAGGTTCACCGGTCATGTCGGTCATGAGCGGGATCCTTCCGGAGGCCGGCAGCGGGTGGACAAGGGCAGGCAGAAACAACGATGGGGGCCACCGAAGTGGCCCCCATCGTTGAAGCTTGTCCGGCGACGTCCTACTCTCCCACGCAGTCACCCGCGCAGTACCATCGGCGCAGAAGGGCTTAGCTTCC
>JACCSC010000082.1 GCA_013813215.1 Geodermatophilaceae bacterium
AGGTCCGTCTGCCAGCGTGATCAGCCACCGGACGGTGCCGTCGGGCAGGATCGTCTGCTCGAGGGTCGCGCTCGGCGTCACGACGGCCATCGGTGTGGTCCCCGGCGTCGGTCCCGTCGCGCCCGCCGGTGTCGGTGGCACGCGCCTGCTGATGTCCGAGCGGGAAGTGGGCAACGGCTCGACGGTCTACATCGCGCCCGAAGGCGCGATCATTCTGTGGGACAGCCCCCTGGTGGTCACCCCGGACGGCTGGTCGGACGTGCCGAGGGACAGCGCGGCCCGCAACGTGCGCACGTCCTACGAATGCCCCGAGCGGGGCAACGTGGTGTACCGGGCCACCGTCACCCTCGCCGACGGCACGTTGATTCCGTGTATCGGCGTGAGCCCGACGCCCTACGTCTGGCACCGCGAGGCCGAGATCCCGAACGCGAGCGCGATCCTCGAGCAGACGATCCTGCCCGACGGCACCGTCCGGTGGCTGATCACGCTGGCAGACGGACCTCGCGGGGAGGCGACGTACGCCGCTGTCTTCCCCGGCCTCGGGCAGGTCGCGGTCTCCCGTGGCCTGGACGGCGATGAGCTGCTGGAGATGGTCGACCCCCCAGCGGCGACCGGCGGCGCGGACTTCGCCGTGCCGGTCGGCGAGGATTTCAGGGTCGCCGTACAACAGGAAGACGCGCGCGTACGAAACCTGCCGGCTGACGGGGCAGCAGAGTTCCTCACCGTCTTGCGTCAGCAGGCGGCGAGCGTCGGCAGCTGTGACGCAGATCCGCGCAGCTACCAGTTCGCGCTCACCGACAGAGTCGGCACCTCGGTCGCCTTTTTCACCCTGTCCAACGTTGACGGTTGCCTGAGCCTGGTCTCCAGCTTCGGCGGCGGGAGGCTGCTGCCCACGGCGGAGCTGATCAGTCTGGTCCGCGGCGCGGCAGCCGGCTGACCGAGGCTCAAGTGCTGATCGAGGTACCGGCCGACAGCAGGTCCTCGCAGGCCTGCTGGACCCGCGCGGCCATGGCCGTCTCGGCGGCCTTGAGGTAGCTGCGCGGGTCGTACTGCTTCTTGTTGCCGACCTCGCCGTCGATCTTGAGTACGCCGTCATAGTGGCTGAACATGTGCGCGGCGATCGGCCTGGTGAAGGCGTACTGCGCGTCGGTGTCGACGTTCATCTTGATCACGCCGTAGCCCAGCGCCTCGCGGATCTCCTCCTGCAGCGAGCCCGAGCCGCCGTGGAAGACCAGGTCGAAAGGCTTGCTGCCGGCCGGCAGACCCAGCTTCTCCGACACCACCTGCTGGCCCTGCTGCAGGATCTCCGGGCGCAGCTTGACGTTGCCCGGCTTGTACACCCCGTGCACGTTGCCGAAGGTGGCGGCCAGCATGTAGCGCCCCTTGTCGCCGGTGCCGAGCACCTCGGCGGTGCGCAGGAAGTCGCCGTCGGTCGTGTAGAGCTTGTCGTTGATCTCGTTGGCCACGCCGTCCTCCTCACCGCCGACGACGCCGATCTCGGCCTCCATCACGATCCGGGCCTCGGCGCAGGCGGCCAGCAACTCGGCGGCGATCTGCAGGTTCTCCTCCAACTCGACCGCCGAGCCGTCCCACATGTGCGACTGGAAGAGCGGTTCCCGGCCGGCCGCCACCCGTTCGGCGGACAGGGCCACCAAGGGGCGCATGTACGTGTCGAGCTTGTCCTTCGGGCAGTGGTCGGTGTGCAGGGCGATGTTCACCGGGTACTTGGCGGCGACCACGTGCGCGTACTCGGCCAGCGCCACGGCACCGGTGACCATGTCCTTGACCGATGCGCCGGAGAGGAACTCCGCGCCGCCGGTGGAGACCTGGACTATGCCGTCGCTGCCGGCGTCGGCGAAGCCGCGCAGTGCGGCATTGAGCGTCTCCGACGAGGTGACGTTGATGGCCGGGTAGGCGAAGGCCTGGGCCTTGGCGCGGTCGAGCATCTCGCCGTAGACCTCGGGGGTGGCGATCGGCATGGGTCCTCCAGACTGGGCGCGGTGCGGGAAGTATCCCAGCCCGCCCGGCGATCAGCGGCGGGCGGCCTTGCGGGCGGTGATGGACACCGGGTCGAGGGTCGGGGAGAACGGCGGGGCGTAGGACAGGTCCACGTCGGCGAGGTCGGACACGGTCATCTCGTTCCACAGGGCCGTCGCGAGGACGTCGATCCGCTTGGCCGAGCCCCGTCCACCGACGATCTGCGCGCCGAGCAGCCGGCCGGTCACCCGCTCGTGCAGCAGCTTGGTCACGATCGACTCTGCGCCCGGGAAGTACCCCGCTCGGGTCGTAGACTCCAGCGTCGTCGTGTCGGCGTCGAGACCGGCCTGCTCGATCTCGCGCAGGGACAACCCGGTCCGGCCTATCTCGGTCTCGCCCACGACGGTGACCGCCGTTCCGAGCACGCCGGCGAAGCGGGCGTCGCCGCCACCGATGTTCGTCCCGGCCACCCGGCCCTGCCGGTTGGCGTGCGTGCCCAGCGCGATCGCGATCGGCTTCCCGGTGAGCCGGTGGGTCGCCTCGGTGCAGTCGCCGGCGGCCCAGACCCCCTCGGCGCAGCGCTGCCGGTCGTCGACCCGCAGACCGCCGCTGTCGCCCACCGGGAGACCCGCGGCGGCCGCGAGACCAGCATCGGGGCGTACGCCGAGGCCCAGCACGACGATGTCGGCCGGATGCATGCTGGACTCGGTGAGCACCCGGCGTACCCGCCCGTCCTCGCCAGTCTCTACAGCCCGCACCGGCGCGCAGGTCACTACCTCGATGCCCATCGCTGACATGGCCGCGCACACTCGCTCACCCATGTCCTCGTCCAGCAGCGCGAGGGGCAGCGGGTCGGCCAGCACGACCGTGACCTGGATCCCGCGGCGCAGCAGCATGTCGGCCATCTCGACCCCGATGTACCCGCCGCCGAGGACCACCGCGCGCCGCGGCGCTCGCTCCAGCACCTCGGTGCGGATCCGCTGGGCGTCGGCGAGCGTGGCTACGCCGTGCACACCCGGCGCGTCCAGACCCGGTACGTCGGGGCGCAGCAGTCGCGCCCCCGTCCCGATCATCAGCAGGTCGAAGTCGAGCCACTGCTCGTCGTCGAGCAGGACCCGGCGCCGACCCAGGTCGAGCTCGGTCGCCTCGGTGTGCATCCGGACCTGGATGTCCTTGGCCCGGAAGGCATCCGGCTCGCGGATCACCAGCTCGTCCAGGGGGTCGACCATGCCACCGACGTAGTACGGGATGCCGCAGGCGGAGTACGAAGTCCACGCGCCGCGCTCGATGGCGACGATCTCCAGGTCGTCCGGGTGGCGCAGTCGCCGGGCCTGGCTCGCTGCCGACATGCCCGCGGCGTCACCCCCGATGACCACCAGCCGCTGCGTCACTCCGGGTCCGCGACATCCTCGCGCAGCACCCGTTCGCGCTCGTGCGGCTCGTCGTAGCGTGGGTCCCGCTTGCCGCTGCGCGCCCGCAACAGCTCGATCACGATCGGGATGAACGAGATCACCACGATGACGATGAGCATGAGCTCGATGTTGGCGCGGACGAACTCGATACGGCCCAGGAAGTAGCCGAGCAGGGTGACGCCCGCGCCCCAGAGGACGCCACCGACGCTGGAGTAGATGAGGTACCGGCGGAAGTCCATCTTCCCGACGCCGGCCAGGACCGTGATGAACGTGCGGATGACGGGCACGAACCGGGCCAGCACGATCGCCCGCGCGCCGTACCGGTCGAAGAAGGCGAACGTCTTGTCGACGTACTCCTGCTTGAACAGCCGCGAGTCCGGTCGCTGGAAGATCGGCGGCCCCGCCACGCGGCCGATCCAGTAGCCGACCAGGTTGCCCCCAACGGCCGCGACGACGAGCAGCACGCACAACAGCCACAGCGGGGTGTCCAGCGTCCCGGTCGCGACGAGCAGCCCCGCGGTGAACAGCAGCGAGTCGCCGGGGAAGAAGAAGCCGACCAGCAGGCCGCACTCGGCGAAGATGATGAGCAGGATGCCCAGCAGGGCGTAGGGACCCAGGGACTCGATGATCTGGAGCGGATCCAGCCAGTCCGGGCCGAGCGCGACGGTCGTGGGCACACCCGACCCTAACCGCCCGCGTGCGCCACGATGGTGGCGTGGACCCGATCGAGGCGCTGCGCCGCATCGCCTTCCTTCTCGAACGCTCGCACGAGCCGACCTACCGCGTCCGGGCGTTCCGGACCGCGGCCGCGGTCGTCGCCGGACTTCCGGCCGGGGAGCTGCGGGCGCGGGCCGAGGCGGGCACGTTGCCCGAGTTGAAGGGCATCGGCAAGGTCACGGCCACCGTGCTGGCGGAGGCCTGCCGGGGCGAGCTTCCGGCGTACCTGCAGAAGCTGCAGGGCGGCGCGGCGGACCCGGTGACCGCCGGCGGCGAGGTGATGCGTACGGCGCTGCGCGGTGACTGCCACACCCACTCCGACTGGTCCGACGGCGGCAGCCCGATCGAGGAGATGGCGCTGGCCGCCCGCGACCTGGGCCACGAGTACGTCGTGCTCACCGACCACTCGCCGCGGCTCACGGTGGCCAACGGGCTGACCGCGCAGCGTCTGCGCCAGCAGTTGGACGTCGTGGCGGAGCTGAACGAGCGGCTGGCGCCGTTTCGCATCCTGACCGGGATCGAGGTGGACATCCACGAGGACGGCACGCTGGACCAAGACGACGACCTGCTCGCCGAGCTGGACGTCGTGGTCGCCAGCGTGCACTCCAAGCTGCGCATGGACCGCGACACGATGACCCGCCGGATGGTCCGCGCGATTGCGAACCCGCACACCGATGTTCTCGGGCACTGCACGGGACGGCTGCTGTCCGGCCGCGGACGGCCGGAGTCGCAGTTCGACGCCGAGCTGGTCTTCGAGGCGTGCCGACGCTTCGAGGTGGCCGTGGAGATCAACAGCCGACCCGAGCGGCTGGACCCGCCGCGCCGGCTGCTGCGGCTGGCCGCCGACACCGGCTGCCGGTTCACGATCGACACCGACGCGCACGCACCCGGCCAGCTGGACTGGCTGCCCTACGGCTGCGCCCGTGCCGAGGAGTGCGGGATCGACCCCGAGCGGGTGCTCAACACCGGTTCGGCCGACGATCTGCTGGCCTGGTCGCGCGAGGGCTGAGCGGACATCGAGCGGCATCGCGTCAGTCGACGGCGGCCCGGATCCGGCTCACGACGTCCTGGCAGAGGCCGTCGACTGTTGGTTGCGCGATCTCCAGCTGGTAGCCGAAGAACGAGCAGGAGCAGGTGCGCGGGCAGTCGGCGAGTTCGGCCCGCTGGTTCCAGACCGCGACCCCAAGCACGACGATCACCGCCACGATCACCAGCTTGGCGAACAGCTTCCCGACCAGCAGCAGCACGGCCAGCGCGATCAGGGCCAGCACTCCGAGGCCGATCAGCGAGGCGGTGTCGGCGGCCCCCACGTCTATCGCGCCAAGGTCCATGTCGTGACGGTAGCCACGCCCAGGCCGACCGCGGTCCTCCTGCACACCCCTTGACAAGTTCACGACGAGCGTTTCCGGGGCACAGATCACGGTGTGCGGGAGTTGTCCCGATCGGACGACCTACTGGAGGAGACCGAACATGCAACCGAACCCCGCCCGCACGCTCGCCGCTCGCGAGCTGATCGGGTCCTACACCGAGTACTCCGACGCCCAGCGTGCAGTCGACTTCCTGTCCGACGAGAAGTTCCCGGTCGAGCGCACCGCGATCATCGGCTCGGACCTGCGGCTGGTCGAGTTCGTCGTCGGCCGGCTGAACTACGGCCGGGCCGCCCTGGCCGGTGCGGCCAGCGGCGCCTGGTTCGGCGTCCTCATCGGGCTGTTCCTCGGTCTGTTCACCCCAGGCCTGGACAGCCTGCTCGCGGTCATCCTGTCCGGGCTGCTCATCGGCGCGGCGGCGGGTGCCGCGTTCGGCCTGGCCGGGCACGCGATGTCCCGGGGCCAACGCGACTTCCTGTCCCAGCGGCAGCTGGCCGCGGCGCGGTACGACGTCGTCGTCGACTCGGAGTTCGCCAACGAGGCCCGCACGGTGCTGGCCCGGCTCGAGCAGCAGGGCTAGGTGTACTAGGCCGACAGCCGGACGGCGGTGTTGACCAGTGCCACATGGCTGAACGCCTGCGGTGTGTTGCCGAGCTGCCGGGCGCTGCGGACGTCGTACTCCTCGCTGAGCAGACCGACGTCGTTGCGCAGGGCGAGCATCCGCTCGAACAGCTCGATCCCCTCCGCGGCCCGGCCGGTGAGGGCGAGCGCGTCGGCCAGCCAGAACGTGCACATCACGAACGACCCCTCGGTGCCCGGCAGGCCGTCCACCCCCTCGTGCTCGGGGCGGTACCGCAGCACCAGGCCGTCCTCGGTCAGCTCCCGGCGTACGGCGTCGACGGTTCCGACGATGCGCGGGTCGTCGGCGGGCAGGAAGCCCAGCCGCGGCAGCAGCAGGAGCGCGGCGTCCAGCCCGTGTGAGCCGTAGTACTGCGTGAACGTGTTGCGCTCGGCGTCGTACCCCTCAGCGCAGATCTCCCGGTGGATGTCTGCCCGGACGGCCCGCCAGCGGTCCACTGGCCCGTCCACCGCGGAGTCCTCGACGGTACGGATCATCCGGTCGAAGCCGACCCAGGCCATCACCTTGGAGTGCACGAACTGGCGGCGGGGCCCGCGGACCTCCCACAGCCCGTTGTCCGGTTGCTGCCAGGCGCCTTCGAGGTAGTCCAGAAACGCGCGCTGCAAACTCCAGGCATCCTCGTCGCGGGCCAGCCCGGCGACGCGGGCCGCGGACAGGCAGTCAAGCACCTCGCCCCAGACGTCGAGCTGGAGCTGGTCGGCGGCGCCGTTGCCGACACGCACCGGCGTCGAGCCTTCGTAGCCGGCCAGCCAGGGCAACTCCAGCTCGGGCAGCCGGCGGCCGCCGGTGAGCGAGTACATGATCTGCAGGTCGGCCGGGTCGCCGGCCACCGCACGCAGCAGCCATTCGCGCCAGGCGGCCGCTTCGGCTACGAAGCCGTTGGCCAGCAGTCCCTGCAGGGTGAACGACGCATCGCGCAGCCAGCAGTACCGGTAGTCCCAGTTGCGTACGCCGCCGATCTGCTCAGGCAGCGAGGTCGTGGCCGCGGCGACCAGGCCTCCGGTCGGTGCGTAGGTCAGCGCCTTGAGCGTGATCAGGGAACGGCGTACCGCCTCGGACCAGCGGCCGGCGTACGTGCAACCGGCCATCCAGTCCCGCCAGAACGACACGGTGCCGGCCAGGGCCTCGAACGGGTCCACGTGGTCTGGGCGGGGCAGGTGCGACGGCTGCCAGGTGAGCACGAAGCCGAGCCGGTCACCGGCGCGAACGGTGAACTCGGCGTACGTCGCGTTGTCCCGGCCGTGCAGCGGAACCGGCGACTCCAGCCACGCCGCGTCCGGGCCGGCCAGCGCGGACAACTCGTTTCCGGTGTGGCGGACCCAGGGCAGGATGTGCCCGTAATCGAAGCGCAGCCGCAGCTCGCTGCGCATCGGCACCGCGCCGCTGACGCCTTCGACGATGCGCACGACGTCCGGCGCCTGCCCGCGCGGCGGCATGAAGTCCACCACCCGGACCTCGCCGTCGGCCGTGCGCCACACCGTGTCCAGCACGAGGGTGTCCTCGCGGTAGGCCCGCGAGTGGCAGCTGCCGCCGGCGGCCGGGGCGACCTGCCAGTGCCCGTTCTCGCGGTCGCCGAGCAGCGCGGCGAAGCAGGCGCCGGAGTCGAACGCCGGCAGGCACAGCCAGTCGATCGACCCGTCCCGGCCGACCAGCGCGGCGGTCTGCAGGTCGCCGAGCAGCGCGTAGTCCTCGATCCGGCCGGTCCGATCCACGGTTCGTTCGCTGCGCTCTCTCACAGCTCCAGCACCACCTTCACGTCCGTGGGTCGCTGCCGCAGGACGTCGGCGTACTCCGACAGCGGGACCCGGCGGGTGATCAGCCGGGCCAGCCAGGCGGGGTCAGCCGTGGCCAGGGCGGCGGCCGCGGCCTCGTAGTGCCGGCGGTTGGCGTTGACCGAGCCGAAGACGACGTCATTCTCCAGGACGAGTTCCCGGTTGATCGCTCCGCCGTCGACCGTCAGGCGACGCCCGGCCGACGAGACACCGGTCAGGCAGACGATGCCGTTGTGCGCGGTGCGCCGCATCAGATCGAAGACGAGCTGCGCCGCGCCGGTGCATTCGACGACGACGTCCACCTCCTCCGGCACGGTGCCCGGAGCGGCGTGATACGTCGCGCCGAGATCGGCGACGAGGCCGGGCTTCGGCCCGTCTGTCACCTGGTCGAGCACGTGCACCTCCAGGTCGCGCTGCACGGCGAGCAGCGCGGCGAGCAGCCCGATCGGGCCGGCGCCGGTGACCAGCACCCGGTGCGGCCGCCCGTGCGCACGGGCACCGATGCGTTCGATCTGGTCCCAGGCCTTGGCCACCACGCTGGTCGGCTCGAGCAGGACGCCGGTCGCCTCGAGGCTCTGGTCCACGCGGACCAGCCGGTCGGGTTCGAGCCGGTACCGCTCGGCGCCGAAGCCATGCAGTGCCTTGATGCCGTGCTCGGTGTAGCGGCCGTTGCGGCACATGTCCCACTCGCCGGCCGCGCAGTTCACGCAGGGCACGGGGTCGGGCCGGCGGACGAACCCGACCACGAGGTCACCCGCGGACAGTTCGCCGGAGGAGTCCTGCAGTACGCGACCCAGGCCTTCGTGGCCCAGGACCAGCCGGTCGGCGCCGGGTGGCGCTTCGCCGTAGTCCCCGGCGACGATCTCCCGGTCGGTGCCGCAGATCCCGATCGCGAGCCCCTGGACGAGGACCCGGCCCTGCGCGTCGTCGGGTTCGGGCAGGTCGCTGAGTTCGACGTCGTTCGGCGTACCCGGCCGGACGGTCAGGGCACGCACCGCTCAGACCCCGAGGTCGGTGACGTCGTACGCCGCCCGGAAGTCCAGGCCGGCGGCGGTGACGGCATCCCGGGCGCCGCGGTCGACGATCAGCGCCACGCCCACCACCTCGGCGCCAGCCGCCCTGACCACGTCGACCGCGCCCAGCGGGCTACCGCCGGTGGTCGAGGTGTCCTCGACGACAAGCACCCGGCGGCCGCTGACCTCCGGGCCCTCGACCTGGCGCTTCATGCCGTGTGCCTTGCCCTGCTTGCGGACGACGAAGGCGTCCAGTCCTCCGCCGCTCGCGTGCAGCATGGCGCTGGCGACCGGATCGGCCCCCATCGTCGGGCCGCCGACGGCGACGAAGTCCCAGTCCGCCACCAGATCCAGCATCACCCGCCCGACCAGCGGAGCCGCCTCGTGGTGCAGCGTGATCCGGCGCAGGTCGATGTACCAGTCGGACTCCAGACCGCTGGACAGCGTGACCCGGCCCCGGACGACGGCGATCTCCCGGATGAACTCGAGCAGGCGGTCGCGGTCGGTCACTCTCGCCACCCTAGCCAGCCGTGCAGTCGGCGCCGCGAGGTCCGTCTAGAGTCCGAATCCACTTCCGATCGTGATGGGTCGTCTGACATGGACTTTCGGGACACGCCCGAGGAGGCCGAGTTCCGCGCCGGCCTGCGCGCCTTCCTGGCCCGCGAACTGCCGGCGGACTGGAGCGCGCGGCGGCCGCACGTCGGGCACCATCCGTTCGAGCAGCGACGGGCCTGGAGCCGCGCCCTCTTCGACGCCGGGTACGCCGGACTGACCTGGCCGAAGGAGTACGGCGGTGGCGGCAAGCCCTACAGCCACCAGGCGATCTACCTCGAGGAGATCGGCCGCAGCGGGGCACCCGAGCACGTGGGCGTGATCGGGCTCGGGATGGCGGGGCCGACGATCATGGTCCACGGAACGGCGAAGCAGAAGCAGAAGCACCTGGCCGGCATCCTGTCCGGGGACACCATCTTCTGCCAGGGCTTCTCCGAGCCGGGTTCGGGCTCGGACCTGGCCAGCGTGAGCACCCGCGCCGAGCTGGACGGCGACAGCTACGTCGTCAACGGGCAGAAGGTGTGGTCCTCGTGGGCCCACGTCGCCGACTACTGCATCCTGCTCACCCGCAGCGATCCCGCCGAGCGCAGCCATCGCGGGCTGACCTACTTCGTCCTGGACATGCACACACCGGGGGTGGAGGTCCGGCCGCTGCGGCAGATCACCGGGGACCCGGAGTTCAACG
>JACCSC010000095.1 GCA_013813215.1 Geodermatophilaceae bacterium
GTGCATGAGCACCCACGGCACTCCGGCGTCCGCCAGCACCGCAGCCATCCCGGGATCGGCCTGCCCGCCGCTGACGTCGTTGACCAGCGCCGCGCCGACGGTCAGGGCGCGCTCGGCCACCGCGGCCCGGGTGGTGTCGATGCTGACCGGTACGCCGTTCGCGGCCAGCTCGGCCACCACGGGCAGGACGCGGCGGATCTCCTCGGCCGCGGCCACCCGCGAGGCGCCGGGCCGCGTCGACTCCCCGCCGACGTCCACGATGTCCGCGCCCTGCCGGTGCAGGAGCAGGCCGTGGGCCACGGCGTCGCCCACGCCGGCGAACCGGCCGCCGTCGGAGAACGAGTCGGGGGTCACGTTGAGGACCCCCATCACCAGGGTTTGCCCACGATCGGCGAGCAGGTCGAGCACCGGCTAACGCCCGAGGATCAGGCTCATCGCCTCGGCCCGGGTCGTCGCGTCACGCTGCAGGGAGCCGCGGACGGCGGAGGTCACGGTGCGCGACCCCGGCTTGCGGATCCCCCGCATCGAGATGCACAGGTGCTCGGCCTCGATCACCACGATCGCACCGCGCGGTTCGAGCCGGGCGACCATGGCGTCGGCGATCTGCCCGGTCAACCGCTCCTGCACTTGCGGGCGGCGAGCATAGAGGTCCACGAGGCGGGCCAGCTTGGACAGGCCGGTGATTTTGCCGGCCTTGTTCGGGATGTAGCCGACGTGGGCCGTCCCGTGGAAGGGAACGAGGTGGTGCTCGCAGTTGTGCGTCAGATGGCCGCCGACGAGGAACGTCGGGTGCGGCGCACAGGTGAAACTGAACACCGTCCAGGGCAGCGAGGCCACTGACAGCGCCCGGACCCGCTCGACGCGCACCCACTCCGAGTCCGCGAGGGTGGTGTTGCGGCCGGTCTGCGGGAACCCATGGCGCAGGAACCAGCCGTCCACGCGAGAGCGGGGTTCGCCACCCCTCCGCGTCGGATGAGGGGTGGCAAACCCTGCACTCGCCAGCTCCGCGGGGGATGTCCACTCGACGTCGTGCCCAGTGAGCTGTCCGGCCTCGGTCCAGCCGTCCCGGGTGGCGAAAGGGTGGTCCGCGGTGACCCGGACCGAGCCACGTGCGGTCACCACCTCGACGAGCCGCGACACGGGGCGCCGGCTGATCGCGGTCACCGTCGTCGGCTCCACTCGCCCGTCGACCAGGGTCCACAGCCGGTCACCGACCCGGACGTCGGAGGCCCGGCGGTCACCGCTCACCGCGTTGACGGTCTGCCGGGACGGGACACAGGTGGAGTACATCTCGATGTCCTTGACGATCACCATCTCCTCGTGGTTTTCGTCGAAGACGGTCTGCAGTGCGCCGGCCGGGTCGGTGTACAGGCCGGCGAAGATCTCCTGGTAGGCCCGGGCCACCCGGGACGGCGTGTCCCGCAGGCCCGGCCGTTCAGGATCCTCGCCGACGGCCAGCAGGAGTTC
Source organism: Geodermatophilaceae bacterium (assembly GCA_013813215.1). Lineage (GTDB taxonomy): Bacteria > Actinomycetota > Actinomycetes > Mycobacteriales > Geodermatophilaceae > JACCSC01. The sequence continues at coordinate 1,468 of JACCSC010000095.1, forward strand.
GCGGACCGCGGCCTCCGCCCGGGGGAGGTCGACCCCCTCGGACACCGCTAGGGCGACTTCTGCAGCGACGGCGCCGGGTGATGGCCGTTGCTGGGCTCGTCCTGCGCGGCCGGCTTGGCGGGTGTCTGGACCGGCGGGCGGTCCGACGGGGTCCGCTTACCGAAGCCGTTGAACGGTGCCAGCGGCGGGCGCTTGTTCACCCGGCCGGCGATCCGAAGCATGTCGTCCTTGCTCAGGGTCTCCCGCTCCATGAGTTCGAGGACCATCGCGTCGAGGACGTCGCGGTACTCGACCAGGATCTCCCAGGCCTCGTCGTGGGCGGCCTCGATCAGGGCGCGGATCTCACCGTCGATGTCGGCGGCCACGGCGTCGGAGTACGTGCGCTGGTTGCCCATGTCGCGGCCGAGGAACGGCTGGGAGTCCGACGTCCCGTACTTCACCGCGCCGAGCTTGGCGCTCATGCCGTATTCGGTGACCATCGAGCGGGCCAGCGAGGTGGCCTTGTCGATGTCGTCCCCGGCGCCGGTGGTCGGCTCGTGGAAGACCAGTTCCTCCGCCGCCCGGCCGCCGAGGGCGTAGGCCAGGGTGTCGATCATCTCCGACCGGGTCTGGGTGTACTTGTCCTCGGTGGGCAGCACCAGGGTGTGCCCGAGCGAACGGCCGCGGGGCAGGATCGTCACCTTGTGCACGGGGGCGAGCTTGGGCAGTGCCCAGGCGACGAGCGCGTGCCCGCCCTCGTGGTAGGCGGTGACCTTCTTCTCGGCCTCGCTCATCGCCCGCGTCTTGCGCTCCGGGCCGGCGATGACCCGGTCGATCGCCTCCTCGAGGGTGGCGTCGTCGATCATGGTCCGGTTGAACCGGGCGGTGAGCAGCGCGCCCTCGTTGATGACGTTGGCCAGATCGGCGCCGGTGAACCCCGGCGTACGGCGGGCCACGGTGTCCAGGTCCAACCCGGGGGCGAACGGCTTGCCCTTGGCGTGCACCCGCAGGATCGCCTTGCGGCCCTCGAGGTCGGGGCGGTCCACGGCGATCTGCCGGTCGAACCGGCCCGGACGCAGCAGGGCGGGGTCCAGGATGTCCGGCCGGTTCGTGGCGGCGATCAGGATGACGCCGCTCTTGACGTCGAACCCGTCCATCTCGACGAGCATCTGGTTCAGCGTCTGCTCGCGCTCGTCGTGCCCACCGCCCATGCCCGCGCCACGGTGCCGGCCGACGGCATCGATCTCGTCGACGAAGATGATCGCCGGCGCGTTCTGCTTGGCCTGCTCGAAGAGATCCCGAACTCGGCTCGCGCCCACGCCGACGAACATCTCCACGAAGTCCGACCCGGAGATCGAGTAGAACGGAACGCCGGCCTCGCCGGCCACCGCGCGGGCCAGCAGCGTCTTGCCCGTCCCGGGTGGGCCGAAGAGCAGGACGCCCTTGGGGATCTTGGCGCCGATCGCCTGGTACTTCGCCGGGTTCTGCAGGAAGTCCTTGATCTCCTGCAGTTCCTCGATCGCCTCGTCGGCTCCGGCCACGTCGGCGAACGTCGTCTTGGGCGTGTCCTTGGTGACCAGCTTGGCCTTGCTCTTGCCGAAGTTCATGACGCCCCGGCCGCCACCCTGCATCGAGGTCATCAGCCAGAACAGCAGGAGCAACAGGATGATGAACGGCACGACGCTGATCAGGAGCGAGACCAGGATGCTGTCCTGGCTGACCGAGGTGTCGAAGGAGCCGGCCGAGCCGCCGTCGGTTTCGCGGACCAGGTCGAAGATGAAGTCCGAAGCTTCGGCGGGATAGGACGCCTGGATCTTCTCGTTGCCGTCGACCGCCTCGTCGAGGGTCAGGTCGAGGGTCTGTTCCTTGTCGTTGATGACGACGGCGGAGACGTTGCCGTCCTCGAGCTGCTGCAGCGCGACCGAGGTCTTGACGACCTCGAACCCACCGTTGCCCTGGAACAGCGAGGGCAGGAGCAAGGCGAGCAGAACCGCCGAGACCACCCAGAACCAGGGTGAGCGGAAGATGCGCTTGCGTTCGATCTGGCGTGCAGGGGCCACTGTTTCCCCGGCCTCCTGACTGGTTAGGTGCGGTACTCGACGGTACACCGGGAGATCCCGGGGCAGCCTGCTTCAAGCAACGCCGATCAGCGTGCGGACGTTCCGTCCGGCCGGCTCAGCCGGAGTACACCGACGGCTTCAGCAAGCCGATGTAGGGCAGGTCGCGGTAGCGCTCGGCGTAGTCCAGGCCGTAGCCGACGACGAACTCGGCGGGGATGTCGAACCCGACGTACCGCACGTTGACCGGCACCTTCACCGCGTCGGGCTTGCGCAGCAGCGTGCACACCTCCAGGGACAGCGGCTGCCGGCTGCGCAGGTTGCGCAGCAGCCAGGACAGGGTGAGCCCGGAGTCGATGATGTCCTCCACGACCAGGACGTGCTGGTCGGAGATGTCGCGGTCGAGGTCCTTGAGGATGCGCACGATGCCGGAGGACGACGTCGAGGAGCCGTACGACGAGACCGCCATGAAGTCCATCTGCGTGGGCCGCTGCAAGGCCCGGGCCAGGTCGGACATGAACATCACCGCGCCCTTGAGGACGCCGATGAGCAGAATTTCACGCTCGGCGTAGTCGGCCGCTACCTGCTCGGCGAGCTCGTGCACCTTCGCGGCGATGCTGGCCTCGTCGATCAGGACCTTCTCGATCTCACCGTCGTACACGGAGGTGCAGCCTGCCAGATGCCCGTCGGACCTCCGCGCCGCCCGGCAACGCCACCGCACCCTGCCCGCGCCACTCCGTCACCAGCGCCTCGACGGCGGCCAGGTGTGCGGCGGTGAGGGCGCCGACCGGGGCCAGCCAGAGCCGCAGCAGGCGCCCGCGTAGGGCCGGCGGCTGGTCGGTGAAGACCGACACCGACGGCGCCGGTTCGGTCAACCGGCTCACCGCGAGGACGGCGGCCTGCGCGTCCAGTTCGGCGCAGTCCTCCCGCAGCAGGTCGGCGGTCCGGGCCAGCGCGGCGGCGACTCCGCCCTGCAGCACGTCCTCCAGCAGCGGGAGCACCTCCTGCCGCAGCCGCACCCTGGTGTACGACGGGTCGGCGTTGTGCGGGTCGTCCCAGACCGGCATTCCCTCGGCGGCGCAGGCCGCCCGGGTCGTGCTCCGGCGTACGCCGAGCAGTGGGCGCAGCCATGGCCGGTCCGCCTCGCTCATCCCGGCGATCGACCGCGGCCCGGAGCCGCGTCCGAGCCCGAGCAGTACCGTCTCGGCCTGGTCGTCGAGGGTGTGCCCCAATGCCACCCAACCCCCGCCGCTGCTCGCCTGCAGTGCCGCGTAGCGGGCGGTGCGGGCGCGCGCTTCCGGCCCGCCGCCGCCGGCCGCCGGTACGTCGACGCGCACCACCGTGACCGGCTCCAACCGGAGCTGGCGCAGCGTGTCGGCGACCGCCGCCGCGGCCTCGGCGGAGTCGGGTTGCAGTCCGTGATCGACTACCACGGCGGCCGGTCGGACCGGCCAGCGGGCGGCCTCGAAGGCGACCGCGGTGGCCAGGGCGATGCTGTCGGCGCCGCCGCTGCAGGCCACGGTGATCGGCTCACCGGCCGCCAGGTGCGCGGCGACCGCCCGGCGTACTGCAGTGCGCACCGCGGCGACGGCGGGATCGGGCGACCCCGGAGGGCCCGGCATCGGTCAGGCGTCGAGCGCGAGCGGGCGGCCGTGGACCCGGCGCACCCAGTCGCCGGGGGCGGCCAGCTCGTCCTTGCGCGGCAAGGTCCCCGGCGAGGTCCAGACGGCGTTGAAGCCGTCCATGCCGACCTCGGCCACCACACCGGAGACGAACTTGCGGCCGTCGGCGTACTGCTTCATCTTCTGATCCAGGCCGAGCAGCCTTCGCAGCATCCGGTCCAGCGGGCTGGTGCCTTCGCGGCGCTTGCCGAACTTCCGCCGGATCGTGGCCACGGACGGCACCACGGCCGGGCCGACCTCGTCCATGACGTACTCCGCGTGGCCCTCGACCAGGCTCATCATCGCCGTCAGCCGGTCCAGGATCGCGCGCTGCTCCGGATTCTGGACGAGCGCGAGGATCCCCTCCCCCGCAGCGTCGCCGGCCTTGTCACCCGAGCCCCGCACCGAGGACGACAGCGCCTTGAGCACGACCTGCAGCCGCTGCTTGAGCACCTCGGGATCGGTGTCGGTGGCGGCCACGAACTCCCCGAGCTCGGAACGCAGGTGATCCGCGAGCCACGGGACGGCGGTGAACTGCAGCCGGTGGGTCTGCTCGTGCAGGCATACCCACAGCCGGAAGTCCGAGGGGTCGACGCCAAGGCGTCGTTCGGCGTCGACGATGTTCGGCGCGACCAGCAGAAGCTGGCCTCCGTCCGGGCCCAGAACGTCGTACTGGCCCAGCACGCGGGCGGCCACGAAGGCCAGCACCGCGCCGGCCTGGACGCCGGTGGCGCGGGAGCCGACGGCGAGGGCCAGGCCGCTCGGGGGACGCTCGCTGCGGGCCTGCAGTTGCTCGACCAGCGGGCCGAGCACGTGCGCCATGCCGGCGCAGTTGACGTCGATCCAGGCCGCCCGGTCCACGACCCGGACCGGCGCGGTCAGGTCGCCGCCGGCCATCCGGGTCACGTCGCGGACGTGCCCGTCGGCCCGGATCGCTGCAACCCGAAGCTCGTTCACCGCGTCGGTGGCGTCCTCCAGGGTGATCTCGGGTCCAGGGCGAACCAGCCGCCGCGCGGTGGAGGCGGCCAGATCCCAGTCGACCATCGAGCTCATGCCGGCCACCGTACGCAGTTTCGCGCAGAGCGGCCCGGGGTCAGCGGCAGCCGCAGCCGGCCAGCACGCTCGCCAGTTCGTCCAGGGCCTCCTCCGCCGGGTAGCGGCCGCCGACCGGCACCGCGTCGGCGACAAAGGCGAACACGAGGAGCCGGCCGTCAGCAGTCTCGACCACACCGGCCAGGGCGCTGGTGCCATCCAGCGTCCCGGTCTTGGCGCGGAGGACTCCCGCGGCGGAACTGGCCAGGAAGCGCTCGCTCAGGGTGCCGTCGTACCCCGCCACCGGCAGTCCGGCCAGCAGTCCGCGCCCGGGGGCGGTCGGCGCACCGGCGGCCCGGACCAGGATCTCGGTGAGCAGGTCGGCGGTCATCAGGTTGCGCGGCGACAGACCGCTGCCGTCGACCACCACGGCGCCGGCCGTGGACAAGCCGGCCTGCTCCAGCGCGGCGAGGACGGCATCCGCCGCGCCCTCGAACGAGGCCGGCGCACCGGCGGCCAGCGCCACCTGCCGGGCCAGCGCTTCGGCCAGGACGTTGTCGCTGGCCGCGAGCATCTGCTCGACGAGCCGCTCGACGGGAGCCGACTGCACCTGGCCGAGGACCGCAGCACCCGATCCGGCGGTCCCGCCGGCGACCGGGACGTCCGGTACGCCGAGAGCCTCGGCCAGGGCCTGACCCGCCTGCAGGGCCGGCAGGCTGCTGCGCAGGCCCGGGTCACGCGGGCCGAACCGGCCGCCGTCGACCATCACTGCGGTGATCGGCGCGGCGTAGCTGCTCGGTGCGTCCCCCACCCCCCAGCCCGGACCGGTGGCCGGCCCGGTGAAGTAGCCGATGTCGACGCTGATCGCCGTGACCGGACCCGGTATCGCGGCGCTGACCTGGGCGGCCAGGTCGGAGATGGTGGCCGCGCCGGCGTACGCGTTGCCCTCCGGCGCGCTGGACAGCGTCACGTCCCCGCCGCCGACGAGCACGATCTGGCCCGGGGCGGGGCCGGCGAGCACGGCCGTCGCCAGCCGCAGCCCAGGTTCCACCGACAGTTCGACCGCCAGGGCGGTTGCCAGCTTGAGCGTGGAGGCCGGTACGACGAGGCGGTCGGAGGCCTGGGCGAACAGCACGTCCCCGCTGGCCGGGTCGGCGATCCGGCCGCTGATCGGACCACCGAAGCGCACGTCAGATAGCTCGGGGCCGAGCAGGCCGGCCAGGACCGCCGGGTCGGGCAGCGGCTCACCCCCGACATCGGCGGGCAGCACCGGCGCCGGGTTGCCGGCCGCGGGCAGGACCGGGGTCGGCGCGGGAGACCCGGAGACCTGGCGGGTGGCTTCCGGGCCGCGGAGCAGGTTCGCGCCGAGGAGAGCCAGCACGGTGAGCACCGTGAGGACGGCAACCGCCACGGTGATCCGCCGCCGCCGGTAGACCGGGGCCGTCGGCATCGGGCCACTGTACGCAGCGGCCAACCCTCGCGGTCGCTGTCAGACTGGACCTCCGACAAGTGAAAGAGCAGGGCGGCAGCGTGGAGTTCGACGTACTCATCGAGATCCCCAAGGGCCAGCGCAACAAGTACGAGGTCGACCACCAGACCGGTCGCATGCGGCTGGACCGGATGCTGTTCACCTCGACGCGGTACCCGGCCGACTACGGCTTCATCGAGGAGACCCTGGGGCAGGACGGCGACCCGCTGGACGCCCTCGTGCTGCTCGACGAGCCGACCTTCCCCGGGTGCCTGATCTCCTGCCGTGCGATCGGCATGTACCGCATGAGTGACGAGAAGGGCCAGGACGACAAGGTCCTCTGCGTCCCGGCGACCGATCCGCGGATGGAGCACCTGCGCGACATCCACCACCTCGCCGAGTTCGACCGGCTGGAAATTCAGCATTTCTTTTCCGTTTACAAGGATCTGGAGCCGGGCAAATCGGTCGAGGGCGCATCCTGGGTCGGCAGGCACGATGCCGAACTGGAGATCCACGCCTCGCTCGATCGGTTACGGAAAGCTCATGAACACTGACTCAAGGTCACCCTTTCGAGTGATGGTTCCGCGTAAGCTAAGCTACGCTGTGCGTTACGTCACCGAACGTGATGCTCAAGCCTGAGCAGTGCGGGGGACCATGTCACAGGACGCAGCGAAGCGGGCAGGGCCGGCCGTCCCGATCAGCCTGTCCCACCGGACCATCCAACGCGGGCTGCCCCATCCCGGCCCCGCAGCCGCCGAGCTGTTCCGCCGGCTGGCTCGGGATCTGACCTGCATCTGCGATCTGGACGGTCGGCTGCGCTGGCTGTCCGAGAGCTGGCACGAGGCGCTCGGACACCGACCGCACGACCTGGTGGGGCGGTCGCTGCGCGATCTGGTGCACCCCGAGGACGTCACCCTGATCAACACCGCACTGCTCGCCGCCGCAGCGGCCGAACCGGTGCCGAGCCTGGAGACCCGCCTGCGCACCGCGCTCGGGGAGTACCGCTGGCTCATGTGGGACTGGGCCGCGGACCCGAGCGGTGCCTTGTACGCCGTCGCCCACGACATCACCGACCGCAAGCAGGCCCAGGTCAAGTTGGCCGCCTCCGAGGCGCGGTACCGGTTGCTGACGGAGCACTCGACGGACGCGATCACGGTGTCCAACCGCGACGGTCGCTTCGACTACGTCTCTCCCGCCGGGGAGAGCGTGTTCGGCTGGACGCCGACGGAGATGCTCGGCCGGGACGTCTACGGGTTCATCCACCCGGCGGATGTCGGCCGGGTCCGGACCGCGCTGCTCGGCCTGCTCAACGACCCGCGCACCGTCACGATCGCGGCCCGGTTCCGGCGCAACGACGGCGCCTACCGCTGGCTGGAGACCACCGGCCGACAGATCCGGGACCGGCAGAGCGGCGAGTTGATCGCCGTGATCGGCAACACCCGCGACGTGGCCGAACGGATGACCGCGCAGGATGCCCTCCTGGTGCAGGCCCAGACCGACGCCTTGACCGGGACCGCCAACCGGGCCGCCCTGCGGGAACGCAGCCGCGAGGCCCTGGCCCGGCTGGCGCGCAACCCCGGTGCCGTCGCCCTGCTGCTGCTGGACCTGGACCGGTTCAAGAACGTCAACGACGCCCTGGGTCACCACGTCGGTGACGAAGTGCTGATCGCGGTGGCCGACCGGCTCGAGGCCGCCTGCCGCCCGACCGACAGCGTGGCCCGCCTCGGTGGAGACGAGTTCGTCGTCCTGGCCGAGGGGCTCACCTCGCCGGAGGACGTCCAGATCCTCGCCGAACGCTTCGTCGCCCTCGTGCGCGAACCGTTCGAGGTCAGCGGCGCCGGGCCCGGCGACCGGCAGGCGCTGCCGCTGACCGTCAGCATCGGTGTCGCAGTGACCACCACGGCCGACCGCGATGTCGAGGACCTGCTCAAGGAGGCCGACCTCGCGCTCTACCGGGCCAAGGACCGTGGCCGGAATCGGCACGAGCTGTACGACGAGGAGTTGCAGGCCCGCACCCGACACCGGCTCGGCACCCACCGCTTGCTGCGCCGGGCGATTGCCGACGAGGACCTCTACCTGCGCTACCAGCCCATCATGCGGATCAGCGACGGTCGGGTGATCGGCGTCGAAGGACTGCTACGGGTCCGGGACGAGCGCGGCATCGAGCTGACCGCAGGGGACTTCCTCGCGGTGGCCGAGGACACCGGCCTGATCCGCAGCGTCGATGCCTGGGTGCTGCGGCAGGCCCTGGCCGACCAGGCGACGTTCCGCCAGCTCGACCCGAGCGTGTTCGTCAGCATCAACCTGAGCTACCGCAGCGCCTCGGACGGCTCGTTCGCCAACTGGATCGCCACCGCGCTGTCCGCCGCCGGCCTGCCTGGCAGCTCGCTGCGGGTCGAGCTGACCGAGCGCGCCCTGCGCGATGCCAGTGGACCGTCGGTGGCCGGGGTGCAGCGGCTGCGCAACGCCGGGGTACAGGTCGGTCTGGACGACTTCGGAACCGGGTCGTCGAGCCTGTCGGCCCTGCAGCGGATCCCGCTGGACTTCCTGAAGATCGACCGGGAGATCGTCCAGGGCGCGTTGCCGGGAACCCGGCAGGCGCAGATCGTGGGCGCGATCGTGCGGATGGCCCAGGCACTGGACCTGGAGGTCGTCGCCGAGGGCGTCGAGTCCGAACAGCAGTACGCGGCGGTCCGCGCGCTGGGCTGCGAGAGCGGCCAGGGCTGGTACTTCGGGCAGCCGATGCCGGCCGCGGAGTACCGCCACCTGCTCACCGCGGCGGGCCCGGCAGCTGACGGGTCCGGGCAGGTGGAGCCGCCTGTCGGAATCGAACCGACGACCTATTCATTACGAGTGAATCGCTCTACCGACTGAGCTAAGGCGGCGCTGTGCGGCGCGGCCGAGTCTACGGGAGGGCGCCGCCGACGGGGCCATCGGCCGTGCGGCTCCCGGCGTACGCCGACCGTGATCCGCAGACATCGGCCTTGCTACACGCACAGCGCCGGCCACCCTCGTCCAGGCGGACCACGACGCTGTCCGAAGGCACGTTGCGCCCGACCACACGACCCGCACCCTCGGGCGTGTCCACCCGGTCGCCGACGGCCGGCGCGGTCTCCAGGAAGTCGGCGTAGAGCGGGTGCTCGTACTTCAGGCAGCACATCAGCCGCCCGCATGCGCCGGAGATCCGCATCGGGTTCAGCGGCAGGTCCTGGTCCTTGGCCATCCGGATCGACACCGGCTCGAAGTCGCGCAGGAACGTCGCGCAGCACAGGTCACGCCCGCACGAGCCGATTCCGCCCATCACCCGAGCCTCGTCGCGGGCGGACAGCTGGCGCAGGTCGATCCGGGTCTTCAGGGTGGCGGCGAGGTCGCGCACGAGTGACCGGAAGTCGACCCGGTGCGGCGCGGTGAAGTACACCGTCGACTGGGCCGGTACGTCGTCCGCACCGAGCAGGACGTCCACGCCGGCCACCTTCATCGGCAGGCCGTGCTCCCGGATCAGCCGCTTGGCCGCGACCCGGGTGCGCGCCTTGTGCCGCCGGCGTACGTCGTCGCGCGCGAGGTCGGCCGCCTCGGCGATCCCGACCACGACCGGGAACCCGTCGGTGTCGACGTCGACCCACTGTGCGCCCCACACGCACTCGGCCACCTCGTGGCCGTCGTCGGTGGAGACCAGCAGCCGGTCCCCCACCCGCGGCGTGAAGCCGCCGGGATCGAGGTAGTACAGCCGCCCGTGCCGGGCGAAGCTCACCGCACAGAGCATGCCCACGGCGCTCAGGGTAGGCGCAGGCGCACGGTCATGGCCTCGATGGCGACCAGCGGTTTGACGTTCAGCTCCAGGGCGAGCCGGGCCGCAAGCACGGCGTCCAGCCGCCGCAGCAATCCTTCCGCCGTGAGCCCTCGGGCCAGCCTGCGCACGTCGGTGTCCCGGTCGCTGTGCCAGAGCCGGACCGCCGCACCGGAGCGGGCGGCGAGGGCATCGCGGTAGAACCCCGCGAGGTCGACCAGCGCCCGGTCCAACGCGTCACGCTGCGCCCGGGTGGCGCGCAGCTTCTGCCGCTTCTCCAGGTCACGCAGCTGGGCGGCAGACCCCCGGGACGCCGCGGCCGCGCCCTTGCCCGTACCGCCGGCTCCGAGCGCGACCCGCAGCGCTTCGGCCTCGGGCTCGTCGCGCTCCCGCGACAGGGTCTGCGCCTCCTCGCGCGCGCTGCTGACCAGCTCGTCGGCGGCGGCGAAGCAGTCGGCCAGGGTCCGCAGCGACAACGGGATGTCGAGCACCGCCTTGCGGCGGATCCGCGCCTGCTCGTCCCGCGCCAGCCAGCGGGCCCGGCCGACATGACCCTGCGATGCACCCGCAGCCCAGGCCGCCTGGGCCGGGTCGATCCCGTCGCGGCGGACCAGCACCTCGGCGACGGCGGCGGCGTCCGGGACCCGGAGGGGGACGACGCGGCAACGCGAGCGCAAGGTGAGCGGTACGTCGTCCGGGTGCGTCGATGGCGCGCAGAGCAGGAACACCGTCCGCGCCGGTGGCTCCTCGACCGCCTTGAGCAGCGCGTTGGCCGCGCCTTCGGTCAGCCGGTCGGCATCCTCGACGATCACCACCTGCCAGCGCCCGGCCGAGGGCCGCCGGGCCGCCGTACGGACCAGGGCCCGCATCTCCTTGACCCCGATCCACAACCCTTCCGGTACGACGACATGCACGTCGGCGTGCGTGCCGGCGTGCACCGTGTGGCAGTCGGCACACTCCCCGCATCCACCACGCGGGCACTGCAGCGCGGCGGCGAACGCGCGGGCGGCCACCGACCGGCCGGAGCCGGCCGGTCCGGTGAACAACCACGAGTGCGTCATCCCACCGCTACCGCTGCCATCGACGATCCGAGCCGCCGCGGCGGAGGCAGCCCTGAGCGTGGCCACCGTCTCGGGCTGCCCCACGACATCGGCCCAGACCCCGGCCGGGGTCGCCGTCGTCACGAGGCCGCCGCCGGGATCACGTGGTCACGACCGTGGCCAGCAGGCCGGCCAGCCGGTGCCGCACCGCGACGGCGAGCGCGTCCAGCTCGCCGCCGGCGTCCAGGACGAGGTAGCGCGCCGGCTGCGTCGCGGCCAGCCGCAGGAACTCCGCCCGCACCCGGTGGTGGAAGGCCAGCGACTCCTGCTCGATCCGGTCCAGCCGCCGACGCCCGCCGGCGCGGGCCAGACCGATCGTCGGGTCCAGGTCGAGCAGCACGGTCAGGTCCGGGCACAGCCCGCCGGTCGCCCAGTCGTTGAGCTGCCGCACCTGGGCGCTGTCCAACGCCCGCCCGGCGCCTTGGTAGGCCAGCGTGCTGTCGACGTACCGGTCGGACAGGACGACCTCCCCGGCGGCCAGCGCCGGGACGATGACTGTCTCCACGTGCTCGGCCCGGTCGGCGGCGTACAGCAGGGCCTCGGCCCGGGGGGTCAGCGTCGAGCCTGGATCGAGCACGATGCCGCGGATCCGCTCCCCCGCAGGCGTCGCCCCCGGCTCACGGGTCAGCCGGACCCGGTGCCCGGCCGCCTGCAGCCACTCCGCCAGCAACCCGAGCTGGACGGTCTTGCCGGCGCCCTCGCCGCCCTCGAAGGCGACGAACAACCCGGTCACGGCGGGTCGGGGAGCACGCGGGCCAGCCCGACCAGCGAGTCGAGCCGACCGAGGTTGGCCGGTGAGAGCGGGTTGCGCACGATCCGGGTCACGGCGAGCCCGGCCCGGGCGAAGACCAGCCGGTGATGCGCGGGGCTGAAGTGCCAGATGTGCTCGGCCGGCTTCAGCGTCCACCACCGCTCCCGGAGCAGCCGGGCCGGCAGGGAGGAGAAGTACGGCGTGGAGAAGGCCAGCACCCCGTCCGGGGCCAGCAGACCTCGGGCGGTCCGCAGGAACGCGACCGGGTCCGGGACGTGCTCGAGGGTGTCCCACGCGGCGATGACGTCGAAACCGCCGGTCAGTTGGGCGTCGGCGAGCTGTCCCTGCCGCACGTCGAGGCCGAGCCGACCGCCGGCGTGGGCGGCGGCCGATCGGGACAGCTCGACCCCGGCGACGGTGTACCCCCGGTCCCGGGCGGCGGCCAGGAAGTGCCCGTAGCCGCAGCCGACCTCGAGCAACCGGGCGCCGGCGGCCCGGCGGGGCAGGAGGGCAAGCCGGCCACGGGTCCAGGTCCGCTGCAGGCGCATCGCCAGCGAGCGCGGCTCCCCGTAGACGCCGCCGTCGAAGTAGCCGACGTCGTCGTACACCTCCTGCAGGGCCGTGGGACGCAACCGTGGGCTGACAAAGGCGAGCCGGCAGCGCGGGCAGCGGACGACCGCGAACGGCGGTACGGCGTAGAGCGGCTCCCCCGGCTCGTGGCACACACAGCAGGTGACCGGCTCGACGTCCTCGTCGGTCCAGGTCGGAGCCGAGGTGTCCCCGCGGGCGCGCATGCCCGCGAATCTACCCAGCGGCGGTGACGGATCCCGGGGCCGCGGGCTCGGGGGCGGCGGGATTCACCGGCGCCGCGCCTCCGACCCGCTCCGACCGGGTGGCGAGCATCGCGCTCACCCGCTCCCGGATCGCCTCGGCGAGGCGGTCGCGGGCCAGGTCGGCCGGGAAGACCACGTGGTGATCCGGATCGGCCTCGGCGAAGAAGAGGAACGCCTCCCGGACCGCGGCGTCCTCCCCCGGCCGGGTGGCCGCGTCGAGGACGACGGTGAGCTCGGGCGCGAGGTTGCCGGTCACCCACTGCGAGGTCCGCCGGATGCGTGTCATGTCCAGCCCGCGGCCGGCCCCCTGGTGGGCCAGCGAGGAGTCGAGGTAGCGGCGGCAGACGACGATCTCCCGACGCAGCAGGGCCGGCCGGACCACCCGCGCGACGTGCTCGGCCCGGTCGGCGAGGTAGAGCAGTACCTCGGTGTGGGGGTCCAGCGCCTCGGCGTCGGCACCGTGCAGGATCGCCGCGATCCGGCGACCGGCCAGGGTGTCGCCGGGTTCCCGCGTTCGTACGACGGGGTAACCGGCCTGCGCGAGGTACTGGGCCAGCAGCTCGGCCTGCTCGTCAGCCGGCTCGTCGCGGACCCCCTCGAAGGCGACGAACAGGCCGGTGTCGATCCGCTCCTCTCCGAGCAGATCCGGGCGGGGCACGCTCTTCCACAGCACGTCGATGAGCCTGGTGCTGCTCGCTCCGCCGACCCGCCGGTAGGCGTAGAAACCGACGAGGGTGGCCGCGAGGCCGGCGACCAGCAGGACGGTTGCCGGTCCGCTGAGCACGACCTCGGTGTCCCGGAATCGCAGGCTGCGCTCGCCCAGCCAGCCGGCCAGCAGCGGGCCGGCGGCCACCGAGACGAGCAGCGCGATCCGGACCGAACTCATGATGAAGGCGAACACCCGGCCCCGCAGGCGGTCCTCCACCTCGTAGCCGATCATCGTGTAGCCGGTGATCCAGGCGATGCCACCGAATGCGCCGACCAGGAGGGCCAGTGCGAGCACCAGCACGAAATCGCCGACCAGCGCCATCGTGACCGCGGTCGTCCCGGCCAGCCCGACGGTGAGTCCGAACATCCGGCGCCGGCTGATCCCGGGCAGCAGCTTCGGGCCGAGGATCATGCCCAGAGCCAGGCCGGTGAAGACCGTGCCGAACAGGATGCTGTAGCCGGCGTTGCCCGCGTCGAGCGCGACGACGTACAGCTGAGCCACCCCGACCACCGCACCGCCGGCCAGGAACGCGCCGAGGATCCCGACGTACAGCCCGCGCAGGACGGGGCTGCCGAGCATGAAGGAGACGCCCTCGCGGATCGCGGTCAGGACGTTCTTCGCCTCCCCGCGACCGGCCAGGAAGCTGGGGATGTCCCGGCGGACGGCGTACACCGTGGCCGCGGCCAGGAAGAACGTCAGCGCGTTGAAGACCAGGGCGATCACGATGGGCACCCGGGCGCTGGCCAACAGCGGGTCCTGGAAGAACCGGTTGAACGTCGACAGGACGGCGAAGACGAACGCCGCCACCGGCACGGCGCCGTACACCGAGATCAGCGACATCTGGTTGGCCACCGGGAGCTTCTCCCGCGGCACGATGTTCACCCAGACGGCCTGCTTGGCCGGCATGGTGAACAGGCCGACCGCCTCGATCAGGAACTGCGCGACGTACAGCCAGGTCAGGTCGTAGGTGAAGGCGATCGACAGGAAGAGCAGGCCGGCCAGGACGTCGCCGATGATGATCGTCCGCCGCCGGTCGAGCCGGTCGGCCAGCGCGCCGGCGATCGGGCCGAGCACCAGGTCCGGCAGCAGCCGGGTGAGGATCACCCCGGAGATCGCCAGGCCCTGAGTGGCCAGCGAACGGTCGGCGGTGAGCTGCTGGGCCAGCGCGGTGTTGGCCAGCAAGCCGAGCCAGTCGCCGAAGCTGGAGACGGTGATCGCGGCCCACATCCGGCGGATGACCCGGATCCGCAGCAGGGCCACGACCGCGTTGTCGCCCGGCTTGCCCACCGATCGCCGTGCGTCGATGACTGGGCTCCCTACTCGCGCGTCCCCGGCGTGGCGCGCCCTACTCTACTGCCGGGCCGTGGGGCCCCCGGTCACGTGAGTGGAGCGGCTGAAGTGAGCGAGCGAAGCGAGTGAACCGTGTCATTGCCTGGGATCCGGCGCAGTACCACCGGTACGCCGACGAGCGGTCGAGGCCCTTCGCCGAGCTGCTAACCCGGGTCGGTGCGGTTTCCCCGCGGTACGTCGTCGACCTCGGCTGCGGCAGTGGTGAGCTGACCGCCCTGCTGGCGCAGCGCTGGCCGGAGGCTCTCGTGGAGGGGGTGGACTCCTCGGCCGACATGCTGGCCCAGGCACCCGCCGGGGCGCGCCTGAGTTTCACGCTGGCCGACATCCGCACGTGGCGGCCGGTGCGGCCGGTTGATGTGGTGGTCAGCTCGGCCGCGCTGCAGTGGGTGGACGGCCACGAGCAGGTGCTGCGGGAGTTCATCGATGCGCTGGCAGCCGACGGATGGCTGGCGGTGCAGGTTCCCGGAAACTTCGCCGCCGACTCGCACCGGCTGCTGCGTGACGTGGCGGCGCGGTGGGTGCCGGAGCTGACCTTGCGGACCGACCCCGTGCTCGACCCGACCGGCTACTTCGCCCTGCTCGCCGCGGCGGGCCTGCAGGTGGACGCCTGGGAGACGACGTACCTGCAGGTGTTGCCGGGCGAGGATCCCGTGCTGGAGTGGGTGAAGGGAACGGCGTTGCGTCCGGTGCTGGCCGCGCTGGCACCGGGTCGGCAGCCTGCGTTCCTGGCCGAGTACGGCGCGGCGCTGCGGGCGGCGTACCCGGGCGGCTCCGCGGGCACGCTCTTCCCGTTCCGCCGGGTCTTCGCGGTGGGGCACAGGTGACTCTGTCCGCGGTGCACCACGTGCAACTCTCGTGTCCGGCCGGGTCCGAACCGAAACTGCGGACGTTCTACTGCGGGCTGCTGGGGATGACCGAGTTGACCAAGCCGCCGGTACTGGCCGCCCGCGGCGGGGCGTGGTTCCGCTGCGGCGCTGTCGAACTGCACCTCGGCGTCGAACCGGACTTCCGGCCGGCCGGCAAGGCGCATCCGGGTCTGCTCTGCACCGAACTGGACACGCTGGTGGCGACCCTGGCCGACGGCGGGGTCGAAGCCGAGTGGGACGACAACTTTCCGGGCTTCCGGCGATGCTACGTCCGCGACCCGGTGGGCAACCGGATCGAACTGCTCGAGCCGCTGTGACGTTGGCTAGCCGGCCTTCGTGGCCGTCGCCTTCTTCGCCGTTGTCTTCTTCGCCGTTGTCTTCTTAGCGGCTGTCTGCTTGCCGGTTGTCTTCTTCGGCGCCGCCTTCTTGGCCGGTGCCTTCTTGGCCGGTGCCTTGCGGGCGGTGCGCTTGGGGGCCGGTCCGCGGGCCCGCCGGTCGGCGAGCAGCTCAGCCGCCCGCTCCTGCGTGATCGAGTCGATCTCGTCGCCTTTGCGCAGGCTCGCGTTTGTCTCGCCGTCGGTCACGTAAGGCCCGAACCGGCCCTCCCGCAGCACGATCTGACCGCCGGTGATCGGGTCGGCACCCAGCTCCCGCAGCGGGGCGGCAGCCGCGCGGCGGCCCCGCGTCTTGGGCTGGGCGAACAGCGCCAGCGCCTGCTCCAGATCGACGGTGAACAGCTGCTCCTCGCGCTCCAGCGACCGGGAGTCGGTGCCGCGCTTGACGTACGGGCCGTAGCGGCCGTTCAGCGCCTGGATCTCCTGGCCCTCGGCGTCGACGCCGAGGATGCGCGGCAGGGTGAGCAGCCGCAGCGCGTCGTCCAGCGTGATCGTGTCCAGCGACATGCTGGCCAGCAGGCTTGACGTACGCGGCTCCCCCTTCTCCCCCTCGGGGATCACGGTCGAGACGTACGGCCCGTACCGCCCGGCCTTGGCCACCACGACGTGCCCACTGTCCGGGTCGATCCCGAGTTCGCGGTCACCCGAGGGCGCGGACAGCAGCTCCTCGACCCGTTCCGGCGTCAGCTCGTCAGGCGCCAGCTCGTCGGGCAGGGACGCCCGGCGGCCGTCGTCGCCCCCCTGCTGCAGGTAGGGGCCGTAGCGGCCGACGCGGACCACCACGCCGTCGTGCAACGGAATGGAGTTGATCCCCCGCGCGTCGATGTCGGCCAGTTGCTGGCTCACGACGTTCTTCAGCCCGCCGGCCTCGGCCATGCCGCCCTGGTGACCGTTCCCGCCGCCGAAGTAGAAGCGGGTCAGCCACTCCACCCGGCTGCCCTCGCCCCTGGCGATCGTGTCGAGGTCACCCTCGACCGAGGCGGTGAACCCGTAGTCGACCAGCCGCGCGAAGTGCTGCTCCAGCAACGCGATGACCGCGAAGGCCACGAAGGACGGGACGAGCGCAGTGCCCTTCTTCCAGACGTACCCGCGATCCTGGATGGTCTGCATGATCGCGGCGTACGTCGAAGGCCGGCCGATCTCCAGCTCGTCGAGCCTCTTGACCAGGCTGGCCTCGGTGTAGCGGGCCGGGGGTGAGGTCGTGTGCCCACCTGGCTCCAACGACTCCACGCTGAGGTTCTGTCCGCGCTGCAGCCTGGGCAGTCGACGCTCGGCGTCGTCGGCCTCGCTACCGGTGCCCTCGTCCATGCTCTCGACGTAGGCGCGCAGGAAGCCGGGGAAGGTGATCGTCTTGCCGGAGGCAGCGAACTCGGCGAGCTCCCCGATGGCCGACTCGCCGCGCAGCCGGATCGACATGCTCTGACCTACGGCGTCGGCCATCTGGCTGGCAATCGTGCGCTTCCAGATCAGCTCGTAGAGCCGGAACTCCTCGCCCGACAGCTCACCGGCAAGCTGCCCCGGGGTGCGGAAGGAGTCGCCGGCCGGACGGATCGCTTCGTGCGCCTCCTGGGCGTTCTTCGCCTTGCGGGCGTAGCGGCGCGGCTCGGCCGGGACGTAGGCATCGCCGTACAGCTCCCGGGCCTGGCTGCGCGCGGCCGACAGGGCCGTCTCGGACAGGTTCGTCGAGTCGGTCCGCATGTACGTGATGTAGCCGTTCTCGTACAGCCGTTGCGCCACCCGCATGACCTGCTGGCTGGACAGCCGCAGCTTGCGTCCACCTTCTTGTTGCAAGGTCGAGGTCATGAACGGCGGGTAGGGCTTGCGCCGGTACGGCTTCTCCTCGGTGCGCACGACGGCGAAGTCGCTGTGCTCCAGGCGGGCGGCGAGGCCGCGGGCGCCGGCCTCGTCCAGGTGCACGACCGTGCTGTTCGCCGTTCCGGTCTCGGGGTCGAAGTCCCGGCCGGTGGCCACCCGGCTGTCGTCGAGGACCACGAGCGAGGCGCCCAGGGTGGCCGGCTCGGCCGGGTCGTCGGCCGCGGCCTGGCCGGTCGCGAACACGCCCTCGATGCCCCAGTAGTCCGCCGCCCGGAAGCGCATCCGCTCGCGTTCACGCTCGACCACGATCCGGGTCGCCACCGACTGCACGCGGCCGGCCGAGAGCTTCGGCATCACCTTCTTCCACAGCACCGGGGAGACCTCGTAGCCGTAAAGCCGGTCCAGGATCCGCCGGGTCTCCTGCGCGTCGACCAGCGCCACGTCGAGCTCGCGCGGATTGGCTACCGCGGCCGCGATCGCGTCCGCGGTGATCTCGTGGAAGACCATCCGGCGGACCGGGACCTTCGGCTTCAGGATCTCGATCAGGTGCCAGGCGATCGCCTCGCCCTCGCGGTCCTCGTCCGTGGCCAGGTACAGCTCGCTGGCGTCCTTGAGCAGGGCGCGCAGCTTGCTGACCTGCTGCTTGCGCTCGGGGCTGACGACGTACAGGGGCTCGAAGCCGTTGTCGACATCGACGCCGAGGCGTGCCCAGGCGGTGCCCTTGTACGCCGCCGGCACGTCGGCGGCGTTGCGCGGGAGGTCCCGGATGTGCCCGATGCTCGACTCCACGACGAAACCCGGGCCCAGGAAGCGTCCGATCGACTTGGCCTTGGACGGCGACTCGACGATGACCAGGGCGCGGCCCTTGCTGGTCGCGGCTGTGGCCGTGGCCCCAGCTCGGCCGCCCCGGGTCGCACTCGAACGCCCGCCGGTCGATCCGGCGGGGGCGGCGAGGGTGGTCTCGGTCGTGGGTGGCACGGATCTCCTGAGGGGTGACAGCGGGCTCGCAGTGTGCGGGACGGCCCCGGCACTGTGTCAAACGCCGGACCAACCCGATGTGTTACCCGACCCATTCCCGTCAGCACCATGGCCTCAACATCGGGCGACGTTCGCGCGGTGCCCCTGGACGATGTAGGCCATGTTCCACAGGGCAGCCGATTCCGGCTCGTAGTA
The DNA here is from genome assembly GCA_013813215.1 of Geodermatophilaceae bacterium. Taxonomy (GTDB): domain Bacteria; phylum Actinomycetota; class Actinomycetes; order Mycobacteriales; family Geodermatophilaceae; genus JACCSC01. The sequence goes on from JACCSC010000095.1 coordinate 20,444, forward strand.
CGCCGTGTGTCCGTTGCCGAACAGGCGCTGACTTCCAGCCTCGATGCAGGTCCCGCCGTACAGCCACGTCTCACTCGGGTCGACGCCGTGCCACGCCGCGTCCGCGATCAAGTCCCAGTCGGCCTCGCCGACGTACACCTCCTCGGCAGGCACCTCGAACTCCCCGGCCCGCACTCCGACCCCCGGGCTGCCCACCAGAACCACCGCGTCGGCGCCGAGCGGCCCAGGCTCCTGCGCGGCCTTCCCGGTCACGACCGTGCCGTAGCTGTGCGCGATGACCGTCGTCTTCGGCCCGCCGCCGGGTCGGGCCGCGACGCCCGCGACCGTGGCCGCCAAGGCGGGCGCGCCCCACTCGGCGTGGAAGCCGAAGGGCGCCTGCGCGGTGTTCGGTGTGTCGTAACCGATCCAGGCCAGTACGGCCACCGAACCGGTCGGATCGACGACCTGGGTGGTCTCCCAGAGCTGTACCGCGTCGCCCACGTGGGCGGACATGTCCGCGGTCACGGTCGTGTTCATCCCCGGCACGAGGATCGCCACCCCGTCGGCGGTGTCGAGGTCGCCCACCGCGATGCCGGCCAGCTCCTGTTCGGGATCGAGCAGGTAGAGCTGCACCGGCTGGCCGGTGGTGGCGGCCACCTGCAAGGCAGCGGCGACCGACAGGGCGAACGGATCGAGCGGATTGGCGCGCAGCAGCTCCTCCAGCACCGCGCGGTTGGCCAGGTCCCTGGCCCACGCGCTCACGCCGTCCAACCCTCCGATCAGCTCGGGGCTGTCGTTGATCAGCCGCAACTGCTCGTCCAGCGACAGGCCGGCCCACCAGAACGCGACGACTTCCGGGTCGGCGCCGACCGGGACGGCCAGGGTGCGGCTGGCGAGATTTCCCGTCACGTTGAGGGCCAGGGCGAGGTCCACGAACCCGGAAGAGGCGTCGAACCCGGGCACCCCCAGTGCCAGGAACTGGCCGATGTCGGAGCGGAGCAGCGCGTCGGCACGGGCGGTCGCCTCCCGGCAGCGATCCAGCTCGGCGAGGACGGTGCTCGCCGCCGCGGCCCGGTCGAGCACCGCGGCGGCCTGCTCCGGCGCCATCCCGGTCGTGTCGGCCTGCGCACCCGGTGTCACGTCCCCCTGGGCCGAGACGGCGACACCGGAGGCC
>JACCSC010000112.1 GCA_013813215.1 Geodermatophilaceae bacterium
TTCGCGGTCGGCGACCTCGACGACGCCGCGGCCCGGCGCGCGGGCGAGCAGGCCACCGCGATCGCCCGGGCCTCGGCCGTGGTCCCGGGGCCGGACCTCGACCTGCTCGAGATCCCGGTCCGGCAGGACAGCTGGGCCAGCCCGTGCGCCGAGGACCCGCTGTCGGTCTCCTTGGCGGACAAGGGCGACCTCGTCGTGGGGGTGACCGACACGATGCACCGCGCCGGGGTGCCGCTGGCCAGCGCGCTCTACCAGGTCTGGGACACCCGCACGTGGTTCGTCTCCTCGGAGGGGCACCGGATCGACCAGCACATCCGCGAGTGCGGGGCGGGGATGCACTGCCTGGCCATCGGTGAGGGGTCGACGCAGCGTCGCTCGTACCCGGCCTTCCGTGGCGACTACGGCACCGCGGGCTGGGAGCAGGTCCGCGCCACCGACCTGCCGGCCCACGCCGAACGGATCGCGGCCGAGGCCCAGGCCCTGCTCACCGCGCCGCAGTGCCCGGCCGGCACCACCGACGTGATCCTCGGCGGGGAGCAGATGTCCCTGCAGATCCACGAGTCGGTCGGGCATGCCGTGGAGCTGGACCGGATCCTCGGCTGGGAGGCCGGGTACGCCGGGACGTCCTGGTTGGACCTGGCCCAGCTGGGCCGCCTGCGCTACGGCTCGGAGCTGATGAACATCACCGCGGACCCGACGCTGCCCGGCGCGCTGGGCTCGTTCGGGTACGACGACGAGGGCACCCCGGCCGCACCGAACGACATCGTGCGCGACGGGACGTGGGTGGGCGTGCTGGCCGGTCGCGACTCCGCGGCCCGCGCCGGGTTGGACTACGCAGGAGCAGTCAGGTCGGACGGGTACGCCCGCCTGCCCATGGTCCGGATGACGAACGTCGGCCTGCTGGCCGGACCGGACAGCCTGGAGTCGATGATCGCCGCCACCGACGACGGCATCTTCATGGAGCACAACCGCTCCTGGTCGATCGACGACAAGCGACGCAACTTCCAGTTCGGCTGCGAGATCGGCTGGGAGATCAAGAACGGCGAGCGCGGCCGGATGCTGCGCAACCCGACGTACACCGGGATCGGGCCGCAGTTCTGGGCCTCGATGGACATGCTGGCCGGGGAGTCCGAGCGCCGCTTCTGGGGTACGCCGAACTGCGGCAAGGGCCAACCCGGCCAGGTCGGCCATACCGGGCATCCGGCGATGCCGGCCCGCTTCCGCAACGTGCGCGTCGGGGTAACGGGATGACACCCGCCGACATCGCCGCCCAGGTCGTCGAATTGGTGGCGGCCGCGCGGCCGGGCGCCGAAGCCGCCGTCACCGTGTCCCGGGAGACGTCGGCGCTGACCCGCTTCGCGGAGTCCTTCATCCACCAGAACGTCGCCGACGAGGCCGACGTGGTCATGCTGCAGGTCCACGTCGACGGTCGCACCGCCTCGGCCCAGGGCAACGGCACGTCGGCTGAGGCGCTGACCCGCCTCGTCGAGTCCACCCTGGCCGCGGCGGCGCTGCGCCCGGCCGACTCCTCCTACCCCGGGCTGGCCGACCCGGCCACGTTGGTGGCGGCCGGGAACTGGGACGAGGCCACCGCCACCACCGAACCCGACGCGCGGGCCGTGGTGGTCCGCGCGTTCGTCGACGCCGCAGCGGGGTTGTCCTGCGCGGGCTACTGCCAGACGGTGCGGGTCGAGGCGGCGTTCGCGAACTCGGCGGGGCAGGCCGTCAGCGCCCGGGTCACCGAGGCCGGGCTGTCCGCGGTCGCCCGCACCGGCCGCTCGGACGGCGTCGCCCGCGACGCCGGGATCGCGCTGTCGGCCCTGGACGGTCACCGACTCGGCGCGGCAGCTGCGGCCAAGGCCCGCAACGGGATGGAGCAGGTCGACCTGCCGCCGGGCCGCTACGAGGTGGTCCTGGAGGCCGGTGCGGTCAGCGACCTCGTCGGCGGGTTGCTCTGGCAGGGACTCAACGGCAAGGCCGTGGCCGAAGGGCGGTCCTTCGCCCAGGTCGGCGCCCAACAGTTCGATCAGGCGATCACGCTGTACGACGACAGCACCGACGAGCGAGCGACCGGCCTGCCCTTCGACGCCGAGGGCACCCCGAAGCAGCGGCTCGAACTCGTCGCCGCAGGCGTGGTGACCGGCGTGCCGCACGACCGGCGTACCGCGGCGGCCTGCGGCACGACCAGCACTGCATGCGCCGTGCCCGGCGGCGAGCGGTGGGGCGCATTCCCCTCCGACGTCCGGCTGGCCGCCGGAACGGGTGACGATCTGGTCGCCGGGGTCAAGCGCGGCCTGCTGGTCACCGACTTCTGGTACACCCGCGCGTTGGACCCCCGAACGCTGGTCTACACCGGGCTGACCCGCAACGGCGTCTGGCT
>JACCSC010000122.1 GCA_013813215.1 Geodermatophilaceae bacterium
GCCCACAGGTGCTCGCCACCGGTGCCGAGCCGGAGCAGGTAGCCCGCATGATCGCGGGTGCCGGCGGCGGCGACCCAGAACCGCAGCCGTGCCGCGGTCAACACGAAGCCGGCGGGCACGCGGGTGCGGGCGCCCACGGTCCAGCGCAGCGCGGTGTCCAGCAGCCGCGGGTCGAAGTGGCTGCCGACGCTGCACCGCCCGCCGTCGGCCAGCCGCAGTTCGCTGCCGAGACCCCGCCGGTCCAGGGCCTCGGCCAGCGTCTCGGTGCGCCAGCCGAGGTCCACGACCACGCTGATCCGCGCGGCCCGGTCGCGGCGGACGAGAGCTCCGCCGGCCAGCAGCAGTCCCTCGACGTCGCCGATCTCGGGCGCGTCGTCCTCGATGCTGAACAGCGGGAGCTGGCCGGACACCAGCGCAGGGTACGACCCGTCCACTCGACCCGGTGGTTGCCGGCGGCCGGCGCGTGGAAGCGCAGGAGGCCATCCCCATCCTCCTCGACCGCGCCGCGTTCCTCGATGGCGGCCAGCGGCTCGATGCGGAGCACCGCCGGGTGTCGGCCAGCCGCAGCGTCTAGGTCGCGGCCACCCGCCCGTCGACGAGGAGGAACCTGGCGCCGGTCACGCTGAGCCCGCGATGCGCCTGATCGATGATGCGAGAGCGGTCGTCGTACCCGAGGACAGCGTTGTCGAAGGCCGGCAGGAAGCGCGCTACGCCCTGGGGACCGCGGGACCGTCCTCGAGGGCGACGTCGCCGGCCTCTTCGCCGACCACGATCGAACGCCGCTTGGAGATGACGACCGCACCGACGATCACGGCCACGGCGGCCAGCGCGATCCCGATCCGGGCCCCGTCGTTCGCGTCCGGTCCGACCGACAGGGCGACGACGGCCGGCGCGATCAGCAGCGCCACCAGGTTCATGACCTTCAGCAGCGGGTTGATGGCCGGACCGGCGGTGTCCTTGAACGGGTCGCCCACGGTGTCGCCGATGACAGTGGCCGCGTGGGCTTCGCTGCCCTTGCCGCCGTACGCGCCGTCCTCGACCATCTTCTTGGCGTTGTCCCAGGCGCCACCGGAGTTGGCCAGGAAGACCGCCATCAGGGTGCCGGTCGCGATGGCGCCGACGAGGTACGCCGCCAGCGGGCCGAAGCCGAGCCCGAAGCCGACCGCGACCGGGGCGAGGACCGCGAGCAGACCCGGGGTGGCCAGCTCGCGCAGGCTGTCCTTGGTGCAGATGTCGACGACGCGGCTGTAGTCCGGGCGCTCGGTGTAGTCCATGATCCCGGGGTGCAGGCGGAACTGCTCGCGCACCTCGAAGACCACCCGGCCGGCCGCCCGTGAGACGGCACTGATCGCCAGCCCGCTGAAGAAGAACACGACCGCGGCACCGATGACGGCACCCACGATGTTCTGGGCGTTGATCAGCTGCAGCGACCCGACGACGGTGGCCGCCACATCGCCGCCCTCGCCCAGCGCGTCCTCCACGGAGTCGACCAGCGACGTGAAGTAGGAGCCGAACAGTGCGGTCGCCGCCAGGACTGCGGTCGCGATAGCGATGCCCTTGGTGATCGCTTTGGTCGTGTTGCCCACGGCGTCGAGGTCGGTCAGGATCCGCGCGCCGTCGGCGTCGATGTCGCCGGACATCTCCGCGATGCCCTGCGCGTTGTCGCTGACCGGGCCGAAGGTGTCCATCGAGACGATGACCCCGGCGGTGGTCAGCAGTCCGCAGCCGGCCAGCGCGACGGCGTACAACGCCACCGCGCCGCCGATCAGGTAGGCGCCGTAGACCGCGCCGCCGATCAGCAGCGCGGAGTACACCGCGGACTCCAGGCCGACGGAGATGCCGGCCAGGATCACCGTCGCGGCGCCGGTGAGTGAGGACCGGCCGATGTCCTGGACGGGCTTGCGACTGGTCTCGGTGAAGTACCCGGTCAGCAGTTGGATCAGGGAGGCCAGCACGATGCCGACGACCACCGAGGTGAACGCGATGAGTGCCGGGCTGCCGTCGTAATCGGTCTCGACGTCGAGATCGGCGAAGTCACCCGGCAGCATGGTGAACGCGGCCACGGCGACCAGGGCCATCGAGAACGCCGCCGATATGAAGAAGGCCCGGTTGATCGTGGTCAGGCCACTCTTGTCGGACTCCTTCAGGTTGCCGACCAGGATGCCGACCACCGAGGCCAGGACGCCGATCGCGGCGACCACCAGCGGGAAGATCATGCCGTCCGCGCCGTAGAAGACCTGCCCCAGGATCAGCGCGGCGACCAGGGTCACGGCATAGGACTCGAACAGGTCGGCCGCCATGCCCGCGCAGTCGCCGACATTGTCGCCGACGTTGTCGGCGATGGTCGCGGCGTTCCGAGGGTCGTCCTCGGGGATCGACTGCTCGACCTTGCCGACCAGGTCCGCGCCGACGTCCGCAGCCTTGGTGAAGATGCCGCCGCCGACCCGCATGAACATCGCCAGCAGCGCACCGCCGAAGCCGAAGCCCTCGAGCACGACCGGCGCGGTCTCGTTGAACAGCAGCAGCGCCAGTGAGGCGCCCAGCAAGCCGAGGCCGATGGTGATCATCCCGCAGACGCCGCCGGTCCGGAACGCGATCCGGAACGCGGGGCGCGCACCGCCCGCCAGCCGGGCCGCGGCGGCCACCCGCACGTTGCCCTGAGTGGCCAGCGTCATGCCGATGAACCCGACCAGGGCGGAGAAGCTCGCCCCGATGACGAAGAAGACAGCGCGTCCGGCCCGGGTGCCGAAGCCGCCCTCGGTGACCGGGAGCAGGAACAGCAGGAGGAAGACGATGGCCGCGAACACGGCCAGCGTCCTGAACTGCCGTCGCAGGTACGCCTGGGCGCCTTCCTGGACGGCCTTGGCGATCTCCTGCATGTTCGCTGTTCCCTGGTCCGCCGCGGTGACCTCCTTGACCAGGTACGCGGCGAAGGCGAGGGCGCCGAGGGAGATCAGCAGAATGATGGCGACGAGGGCGTAGTCGCCACCGGCAATGCTGGCGGGCATTCAATCCTCCTGTACGCGGGCGCGCTGGACGCCCGGGCCTGTCACCGTCGCGCCGACGCCCCGGACAGGCCGGAGCCGCACGATCGGCAGGACAGCTTCGAATGAACGCTCCACGGCGCTCGCTGGGCCGGGAGTCTAGGGCGTCGCCGCGGTGCCGGCGGCACCGGGCGGGCAGATCGCTCGCTGCGGCGTCGGCGGCTCCCGATGACGTCGGATCCGCGTGCCACAGTGACGGGGTGTCAGGGGGTCAGTCCAGCGCCAGCC
>JACCSC010000129.1 GCA_013813215.1 Geodermatophilaceae bacterium
GGTCGAGATCCTCGGCCACCGCGGCGGCGTTGCGCTCCCACGAGTCCTCGACCCGGCTCTGCAGGCGACGGTGCGACAAGCCGCCGCCGCGTACCTTGTGCAGCTCGTCGTGGCCGCCCTCGACCTCGTGCACCGTGTCCCGGCCGACAGCGTCGACGACAGTGATCTCGGCGCCGGTGTGGCTCACGTCCACGAGGACATACGGCACGCCCTGGGCCGCGGACCGAACCAGCGGCATCAGGTGTGGAAGCTGGCCGTAGGCGGCGGCATCCCGCAGCGGGCGCGAGGGGAACACGCGGTCGAGGAGAACGCCGTGAGCACCGGCGACCACGCTGCGGCCCTGCTCGCCGGCCAGGCCGGTCGGTCGGAGCACGCGCTCCTCGACCGCGGCGACCAGCTCGGGTGGCGCGCCGGACGCGCGCAGCTCGTTGGCGGCCGTCGCCCACCGCACCTCGATCTCGTGGGCCGAGCCGGCCTCGGTCCGCGATACGTCGAGGTGCACGCTGGCGAACGGTCCGGATGCGGAGACGACGTCGTGCAACCAGTGAGTGTTCATCGTCCTGTGCTACCACGTGACAGGTGCGGATAAGCCCCCGAGGCTGCCGGCGACGCGTCGCTCGCAGGTAGCGTCGCGGTCGTGACCGACGGCGCCGCTAGCCTGTTCGACGCCGCGGGGGAGGAGGCCGCGGCGGCGTCCGCACCCCTGGCGGTCCGGATGCGCCCCCGCACGCTGGACGAGATCGTCGGCCAGCAGCGCCTGCTCGGTCCCGGCGCACCCCTGCGCCAGCTCGTCGAGGGTGACGCCCCGATGTCCCTGATCCTCTTCGGCCCGCCCGGCACCGGGAAGACGACGATCGCCCATGTGGTGTCGCTGGCCACCGAGCGCCGCTTCGTCCAGCTCTCCGCCCTGAACGCCGGGGTGAAGGACGTCCGGGCGGTCATCGAGCAGGCCCGCCGCGACCTCGGGATGAGCGGTACCCGGACCGTGCTGTTCATCGACGAGGTGCACCGGTTCTCCAAGACCCAGCAGGATTCGCTGCTCGGCGCGGTCGAGGACCGGGTGGTCAGCCTCATCGCGGCCACTACCGAGAACCCGTTCTTCTCCATCGTCGGCCCGCTGCTGTCGCGTTCTCTGCTGCTCACCCTGCAGCCCTTGGCCGACGACGACGTGCGCGCCCTCGTCGAGCGGGCCCTGGCCGACGAGCGCGGCCTGGCCGGCGAGTTCACCGTGACCGCCGAGGCCATGGAGCACATCACCCGGCTGGCCGGCGGCGACGCCCGCCGGGCCCTCACCGCCCTGGAGGCCGGGGCCGGCGCGGCCCGCGCCACGGGCAGCACGACGATCGATGTCGACACGCTGGAGACCGCGGTGGACCGGGCCGCGGTGCGCTACGACCGGGACGGCGACCAGCACTACGACGTGGCCAGCGCGCTGATCAAGTCCATCCGCGGCAGCGACGTCGACGCCGCGCTGCACTACCTGGCCCGGATGGTCGAGGCCGGGGAGGATCCGCGCTTCATCGCCCGGCGCCTCGTCATCTCCGCCAGCGAGGACATCGGCATGGCCGACCCCACGGCGCTGCAGACCGCCGTGGCGGCCGCCGATGCGGTGGCCTTCATCGGCATGCCCGAGGGCCGTATCCCGTTGGCCCAGGCCGTCGTACACCTTGCGCTGGCGCCCAAGTCCAATGCCGCGTACGTCGCCCTCAACGAGGCCACCGAGGACGTCCGGCGAGGGCTGTCCGGTCCCATCCCGGCGCACCTGCGCGATGCCAGCTATCAGGGGGCGAGGCGGCTCGCCCACGGCGCCGGATACGTCTACCCGCACGACCTGCCGTCGGGCGTTGCAGCGCAGCAGTACGCCCCGGACACCCTGGCCGACCGTACGTACTACCGCCCGACCGACCATGGCGCCGAGGAGGCGGTCAAGGCCAGGCTGGCCAGGGTCCGGAAGGCCCTGCGCGGGTCGAGGTCGGCACCCGAAGGGCCTCGGCCGGCCACCGGCTGACCGGCGCGGGTGCTGCACGCCACCCGCGCCCTATCATCCGCGGCGGAGGTGCCGTGGAACCGCTCGAGCGCGAGGACGAGCAACTCGCCCTCGCCCGCCTGCTGGAGCAGGCCTGGAACGGGCGCGGTGGGGCCGTCCTGATCGAGGGCCCGGCCGGAAACGGGAAGTCGCGGCTGGTCGAGCACGTCCGCGCGCTGGCCAAGCAGCGTGGGTTCGGCCGGCTCTACGGCATCGGTGACGAGGCCGAGCAGGCGATGCCGTGGGGCGTCGTCCGCCAGCTCGTGGACCGCTACGCGATGCGGTACGCCGGCGCCGCCCGAGCGCTGGCCTTGTCCGGTCCGGCCGAGCGGGCGCTGGCCACCCTCGACGCGGCCCCCGAGGGATCCGACCCCAGGGATGCCGCCGCGCTCGCGCGTACCCTGCACGCGCTGTGGTGGCTCACCGTCGACCTGGCCGCGGCCCGGCCGATGCTCATCGCGGTCGACGACGCGCAGTGGAGTGACGCGTCCTCGCTGCGCTTCCTCACCTACCTCACCCGCCGGATGGCCGACCTGCCGGTCGCCCTCGTCGTCGCTACCCGTCCGCCCACGGGCCCCGGCGGCCCCTTGGTCGAGCTGACCGCCGGGCGGATCGGCGTTCGGTTGATGCCGCGCCCGCTCACTGGGGCGGCGATCGGGGAACTGGCCGTACGGCGCGGTGAGTCCGCCCGCCCCGAGGTGGTCGCGGCAGTTGAGCAGGCCAGCGGCGGCAACCCGTTGCTCGCGGGTCAGCTGTTCGACGAGCTGGCTACGCGGAGCCTGCGCCTGGACTCGGCAGGAACGGCGCAGGCCATTCCGCGGCTCGGCCCGCCGTCGGTGTCCCGTTCGCTGCTGGCCGGCTTGTCCGGCTCGGCGTCCGCCCTGGCGGCCGCCGCGGCCGTGCTCGGCGGTCACTGCGACATGGGGTGGGCGGCCGAGCTGGCCGCGCTGGAGCCGGTCGCGTGCACCGCGGCGGTCGACGAGCTGGTGGCCGGGCATGTGCTCACCGGCAGCACCGACCTGGCCGCCGCCGAGCTCGGCTTCGTCCATCCGGTGGTGCGCGAGTCCGTCCTGGCCGGCTTGCCGCCGGGCACACGCGCCGAACTGCACGCCCGGGCCGCGGCCCTCCTGCACCGGCGCGGCGCGGCGGCCGCGTTGGTCGCGGCG
>JACCSC010000182.1 GCA_013813215.1 Geodermatophilaceae bacterium
GCTGAACCTGGGGCTGCTCGATCCAATGGAGGTGGTGGCCCGGGTCGAGGCGGCGTACCGCGCGGGAGCGGTACCGCTGGCCAGTGCGGAGGGATTCGTGCGGCAGGTGATCGGCTGGCGGGACTACGTGTGGAACATCTATTGGCACGTCGGTCCGGCGTACCGATCCCGAAACGCCCTGTCCGCTCGGCGGTCGTTGCCGTCGTGGTTCCTGGAGTTGGACGCCGAAGCGGTCGAGGCCCGGTGCTTGTCCGACGTCCTGGCCGGTGTGCGCGACCGGGGGTGGGTGCACCACATCCCCCGGCTGATGGTGCTCGGGAATTACGCATTGCAACGCGGCTGGTACCCGGCCGCGGTGACCGACTGGTTCCACCGCTGCTTTCTCGACGGCTACGACTGGGTGATGCTGCCGAACGTCGTCGGCATGTCCCAGCACGCCGACGGCGGGCTGATGGCGACCAAGCCGTACGCCGGCGGCGGTGCCTACCTGAACCGGATGAGCGACTACTGCTCGTTGTGCCGGTACGCACCGACCCGACGGGTCGGTGCGTCGGCCTGTCCGTACACGGCGGGCTATTGGTGGTTCCTGGCCCGCAAACGCCGAACGGCCGGCCGGCAACCACCGGATGACCCGGCCGTTGCGTGGGCTGGATCGGCTGCCGGACCTGGACGCGGTGGTGGAGCAGGAGTCCGCCCGCGGTTCGGCCGCCCCATAGCTAGTCGTTCGGGGCGGCGCGAGCGTGGATCTCGACGGAGGGCAGACCGACGATCTCGTACGTCGCCGAGGCCAGACCGATGCCGGCCGCGTCGAGTTCGGCCAGGATGTCGCGGCTCATCCGGTCCTTTAACTCGCGCACCCCGCGGTGCGGTACCAGGAAGCGCAGCGACAGCTCCAGCCAGTTGTCGGTGAGCCGCCAGTACACCGCCGGGTCCAGCGCGGCGTCAGCCATCGCGTACCGCGAACGCATGACCCGCAGCGCGCGCTCGGCCATCGGGTCTCCGACCACGGCATGCGCCCGGGCAGCGGCCAGCAGAATCTGCTCGACGCGGTCCCGGTCTGCGCCGTAGGGGATCGGCAGCACGATCTCCTCCCACAGGTACGGGAAGTCGCGCGTGTAGTTGTAGACCGGCTCGGAGAAGATCGCCCCGTTCGTGACCGTCACCAGCCGCCCGGTGTACTGCCTGGAGTGGACCCACATGGCCGGGTCGGCGTTGGCCACCGCCGGCGGCTGGCCCATCTCCATGATCGTGGTCTTCAGGAATCCCAGCCGCACCACGTCGCCGCGTACCCCGCCGAGGGTGATCCGGTCGCCGACACCAAAGGTGTCACCGCGCAGGATCACGAAGTACGCCGCCAGCGACAAAATGACCTGTTGCAGGGCGAAGGCCAAGCCGGCGCTGATCAGTCCGATGCCCGTGGACACGTCCGTCGTCGGCGTCACCCAGATGGACACGATCCCGAGGACCAGGACCACGCTGGCCACCACCTGGATGCCCTGCCGGGCCCAGAACCGCCGGGGATCGGCGACGTCGCCACCGAGCAGCCGTCGGATCATCGCGAGGGCGAGGGCGCGCAGGGCGAGGACAACCAGGACCAGCCCGACGGTGAACAACAGCTTGACGCCGGTGGTGGTGCTTACCCCCACGAGGGTCACGCCGAAGACCTCCACCGCCCCGCCCTCGGCCAGCGAGGTCATAAGGTCATCTCCGAGGGCGTCCAGTCACGCCGCAGCGCTCGCTCGACGGTCCGGCCGAGCTCGGCCAGCATCGCCACTTCGGCCTCATCGACATCAGCGGCCCGGACCGTCGCGGCCAGCCGGTCGAGCTGCTGCACGATCGCCGTCCGGTGTTCGGCTCGCTGCACGCACCAGGCCACCTCAGCCAGCAGGCTGGCGATCCGGGCCAGCACGTCGGGGTCGGCCGCGCCGTAGCGCCGCGGCTGCGCGACGGCCAACTCCAGCAGGTCCGCCAGCTCGGGGCGGGCGAGCACCACCCGGACCGCGCCCTCGTCGTCGGTGAGCAGCTCCGGACCGAGCTGCCGGCCGGCGAACTCGCACAGCAGCGCCGAGGAGTGCCCCAGGGCGTGGACGGCCGTCGTCGGGTCGTTGATCCCGGGGGACAGCGCCTTGATCGCGACATCGGTGAGCTGTCGCAGCCCGTAGCCGATGTCCTGCGTGCCCGTGCGCTCGCTGCCGATCCCGACGACCTGGGAGACGGTCGCATGCAATCGGTCCCGGTCCTCCTGGCCCAGGGAGCCGGACGCGTGCCACGCCGCTCCGATCGGCGTTCCCTCGACCAGCGCCGTGCCGGCCCAGCGGTCGAGCAGCACGACGACGGCCAGCTCCTTGGCCACGGCCAAGAGTTCGTCGCGGTCGATCCGCACCAGGAAGCCCGAGCCGGGGGCCAGCAACAGGAACGCGTCCGGCGGAGGTGCAGGTACGGCGGTGCCCCGGTCGTGATCGGACGGTGGGACGAGCATCCGCCGCAGGGTCTGGGTGCCGTCGGCCCGGACCGTGCGCAGCATCGTCTCCACCCGGATCACCTGCGCGAGGTGCGCGAGGAACAGGACGAGCCCGATCACGCTCGCCACGACCAGCACAAAGGCGACGGTCACCGACAGGCGAGGGACGAACTCCGACTGCGTTCCGTCCTCGGCGCGCACGCTGCGCAGCACGGTGAGGGAATAGCTGAACGTCGCGAGGAAAAGGGCCAGCGTCACCTGCATGAACAGGTCGCTGGTGAATGTCCGCAGCAGGCGGGGAGAGAACTGACTACTGGCCAGTTGCAGGGTGACGACGGTCAGCGAGAACGTCAGCGACGTGACGGTGATCGTCGAGCTGGCTATCGCGTCGAGCACCGTGCTGGCCGCGCCCGCTCCGCCCCCGAACAGCAGCGTCGTCACCGTCGGAGGCAGATCCTCCTCGAGCCATCCGTCGATGACAGGCAGCCAGAAGCCCAGGAGCAGAGCCAGGACCACCCCGATTGTGGGCAGCGGCCACAGGTCGCTGCGCAACGAGTCCCGGACCCGGTCCAGGCCGCTATTCGGACTCGTTGCCACTGGCACCACTCCGCCGCGCGGGGGACGAGACGAGCCGGACTCTTCGCGATGTAGGCACGGCTCACCCCATCACAAGGTGGCCCACCCCGTCGGCTGACACTCGGGCGCGGGTCGAACCTCCGCGGTACACGACACGAGGCGGCAGCACGGAGGCTCGTTATGGCGGCTCGACCGCAGCGATCCGGTACTTCGCGACGTCCGCGCCACACAGCTCCGGGGTCGGGCCAGCGGATCGGCCACCTGCACGAAGTCCAGGCAGCCGGCGGCGGCAGGGGCAAGTCGTGCGAC
>JACCSC010000206.1 GCA_013813215.1 Geodermatophilaceae bacterium
GTCCTGGGTCCGTCGCCTGTCCGACGGCCTCGACACCGTCGTCGGCAGCGGCGGACACCGGCTGGACGCGACCCAGGCATAGCAGCTGGCGCTGGCCCGGCTCGTCCTGGCCGACCCCGCGGTTGCGGTGCTCGACGAGGCGAGCGCAGAGGCGGGCAGCGGCGGGGCCCGGGTGCTGGAGGCGGCGGCGCAGCGTGCCCTGGCCGGCCGCAGTGCGCTGGTCGTCGCCCACCGTCTGTCCCAGGCTGCGTCCGCCGACCGGGTCGTCGTCATGGACAGCGGACGCGTGGTCGAGGACGGCCGGCACGCGGACCTGGCCGCCGCAGGGGGGCCTTACGCGGCGCTCTGGGCGGCCTGGTCCACCGACCGCCCGGAGCCGGTCGGTCCGGCAGGGCCGGCCGCTAACCCCGGCCGCTGCTGGAACGCGCCCGCCGGGCCACCGAGTCGATCGACACCGCGAGCAGCAGGACCGCACCGGTGACGATGAAGCGCACCGAGGAGTCCACGAGCAGCAGGTTCAGCCCGCTCTGGATCATCTGCAGGACGAGGATGCCCAACAACGCCGAGTACGCCGACCCGCGCCCGCCGAACAGGGATGTCCCGCCGATGACCGCGGCCGCGATCGCGGTCAGGTTGGTGTCCCCCGCGCCGCTCATCTGCGAGACCGAGGTCAGCTGAGCCGCGGCCAACAGACCGCCGAGGGCGGCGAAGAAGCCGGTGAGCGCGAAGACCGAGATCCGGATCGCCGTCACGTTGATGCCCGAGCGGCGGGCCGCCTCGACGTTGCCGCCGACGGCGAACACGTGCCGACCCCAGCGCCGCTTGCGCAGTACGAGGTCCATGATCACGACGAGTAGCACGAACAGCAGCGGCAGGTAACCGATCCCCCGGTCGATGTTGAGGTAGTACGCGAGGTAGCCCAGGGCGATGGCCAGCAGCACCGAGCGCACGATCACGCCGGTCATCGACGGTGCTGACAGCTGCGCGGCCTTCCGGCGCTGGATGCCGTACGCCGAACCCCCGGCGTACAACGCCACCACCAGCAGGACGAGCAGATAGGACTGCAGCGGGCTGAGGAAGGAGAACCTGACGAACTCGACGAACCACGAGTCGGGCAGGTTGATGGTCCCGTTCGGGCCGAGCACGACCAGCTGCAGGCCCACGAAGCCGAGCAGCCCCGCCAGCGTGATCACGAAGCTCGGCACCCCGACGACCGCGAACAGCACGCCGTACACGCATCCGATGGCGGCCCCGGTGGCCATCCCGATCAGCAGCGCCGCCCACACCGGCCAGCCCTGGTAGACCGAGAGCACGGCCATGATGCTCGCCGCGAGGCCGCTCACCGACCCGACGGACAGGTCGATCTCGCCCAGGAGCAGGACCAGCACGACGCCGAGGGCGATGATCCCGATCGGTGCGGCGAACAGGGTGATGTTCACCAACGTCCGCGAGGACAGGAACGTCGGGTTCTGCGAGTAGAACACGATCGCGATGGCCACGATGCCGATCAGCACCGGCAGGACGCCGAGGTCCCCGCCCTGGATCCGCCGCCGGAAGACGGTGAGCGCGCCGGCGAAACCCTTCTCCTGCAACAGCCGTTCGTCGGCCAGATTGGCCGGTACGGCGGGGCCCGCCTCCTCCACCTCGGCGACCTCGAGGCCGCCCGGCGGCTGTTGCGTGGTGCTCATGCCGGCGCTCCCTTGTCCAGGCTGGTCGTGCTGCTCCCGGCCGTGCGGTCCCGGCGCTGGGTGACCACGTTGTCCGAGGCGCCGGTGATCGCGGCGACGAGCTGCTCGGTGGTCACGTCGGCGACCTTGAACTCCGCGGCGTTCCGACCCAGGCGGAGCACGACGATCCGGTCGGCGACGGCCTGGACGTCGGCCATGTTGTGGCTGATCAGGATCACCCCGTGGCCGTTCTCCCGCAGCCGCTCCACCAGGTTGAGCACCTCGGCAGTCTGCGCGACGCCGAGGGCCGCGGTCGGCTCGTCGAGCATGATCACCTTGGGATCGCCGATCAGGGACCGGGCGATCGCCACGGTCTGCCGCTGCCCGCCGGACAGGCCCGCGATCGGGATCCGGACGGACGGGATCTTGGCCGAGAGCTGCCGCAGCAGCTTCCAGGCCTGCCGCTCCATCTCGACCTCGTCCAGGAAGACGCCGCGGACGTTCTCCTGACCCAGCGAGAGGTTCGCGACGACGTCGAGGTTGTCGCACAGCGCCAAGTCCTGGAACACCGTGGCGATGCCGAGCTTCTGGGCCTCGGTGGGTGAGGACACCGACACCTGGCGGCCGTCGAAGCGGATCGTGCCGGCGTCGGACTGGTGTACGCCGGCGATCACCTTGACCAGGGTCGACTTGCCGGCGCCGTTGTCGCCGACGAGTGCCACCACCTCGCCTTCGTGGACGGCGAAGTCGACGTCGGTGAGCGCCTGGACGGCGCCGAAGCGCTTGCTGACGCCGGACATGGACAGCACCGGCTCGCTGGTCCGGGTTGGTGGCGCTGGCGACAGAACGTCGGTCAAGGCAGGTCCCTTCCGAAGGAGCCCGAGGTGGTCCCTGGGCGAAGCCCGCCGGCGGCACGCTCCCCCCGGAGGG
>JACCSC010000207.1 GCA_013813215.1 Geodermatophilaceae bacterium
GTGCGGATGACCCTCACAACCTACGTCCTGCGCCACTGGTTCGCCCAGGTCGTCGCGGCGGCCAACGGCCGGCTGGCCGCGATGTCCTCTGGCCGGTATGCCCTGCGGCGCATCGACCACGGAGTACGGGCCCGCGACCGCGGCGGCCGGCCATGCGGTCGCGGCCCGCCGCCGCGCGGAGGAGGTGCGCCGGCTGGCCGGGCGGCTGGCCGAAGCCGAGCAGCAGGCGGCACCGATCCGGCAGGAGTACGCCGACGTGCGGGCGCTGGCCGACCTGGTCGCGGGCCAGGGCCAGAACACCCGAAACATGACGCTGCGGGCCTACGTCCTCGCATCCCGCCTCGCCGAGGTTGCCGAGTCGGCCAGCCGGAGGCTGCGCGAGATGTCCGGCGGGCGCTACACGTTCGAGCACACCGACCTGGCCGACTCGCGACGGGTCAAGGCGGGGCTCGGGTTGGTCATCGTCGACGACTACTCGGGGCTGGCGCGGTCGACGAAGACGCTGTCCGGCGGGGAGACGTTCCTCGCCTCGCTGGCGCTGGCGCTCGGCCTGGCCGACGTGGTCACCGCCGAGGCGGGCGGCGTCGCGATGGACACCTTGTTCATCGACGAGGGCTTCGGCAGCCTGGACGCCGACACCCTGGAGCAGGTGATGAGCACGCTGGACGAGCTGCGGGCCGGCGGCCGGGTGGTCGGTGTGGTCAGCCACGTGGAGGAGATGCGGGCCCGGATCCCGAGCCGGCTGCACGTGCTCAAGCGCCGCGACGGCTCCACCCTGGAGCAGATCTCGGCCTGACCGGTGGCGGCGTTCACGTCCGGACCGGCGCGGCGTTGCACCGGTGCGCGGCCAGTGGTCAGTGGCGGCGTGCGGTCGCGGACAAAAGGCGAGGGCGGCGGCGATGGCGGCGGCCGCGGCGACCAGGGTGCTCGGGTAGCCGAGCTGGGAGATGGCCGTGCCGGCGATGCTCGGCCCGGCCAGCGTGCCGACGGTGAGGGCAGTGTTCACGGCGGCCAGCCCGGCCGAGGGGTGATCGGCGAACACCCGCGAGCTCCAGATGCCCTGGGCGGCGATCACGCTGTTGTAGAACAAGCCGAGCAGAACCGCGGCTGCGAACGCAGCGACCAGGTGGGCGGCGGCCGCGGCCAGCAAGGCCAAGGATGCGGCGAGCATCGTGCAGGCCGCGAGATAGCCGCCGCGCAGCCGATCCTGGTGAAGGCGGCGCCGCTGGCCGAGGCGAGGATGCCGGCGGCGCCGCAGACGGCGCAGACGATGCGGGCCGGGGTGGCCTCGATCCCCGCCTGCCGCAGGGCGTCGAGGCTGAAGGACCACCACACGGCGCTGCCGGTTCCGATCAGCACGGCGGAGATGAGCAGCGGCCGCGACTTCGGGCAGACGAACCAGCTCCAGCTCAGTTGCGGGCGGTGTGCGGTTTGTCGTGGCGATGCTTCGGGGCGAGCAGCACCGCGACGATGCCGGTACCCACGGCGAGCGCGACGAATACGACCCACGCCGTGCGCCAACGGTCGCCGGCGGCGATGGCGATCGGCCCGGCGACAGCCACCCCCCAACCGTGCCGGAGCTGATCGTCGACCAGGCGAGGTCCCGCCGTCGCGGCTGTACGTCCCGAGCGACGAGGTCGGCGTAGGGCGGGAAGGCGAACCCAGCGGCGGCACCTCCCACCAGAACTCCGGCCGCCAGGACCGCCGCGCTGGTCGCGCTCGCGATCATGGCCATCCCGACCGCCGCAAACGCAGCAGCGAGAGCAATCGCGGCGCGTGCGCCGCGCCGGATCGTCACCCGGACTACCCAGACGTTGGCCACCAGGTAGGACGCATAGGTACCGGAGGCGATCAGCCCGGCCGCGCTCGGGCTGATCGACAGCTCGGCCTGCATCTCCGGCAGCAGCAGCCCGTAGCCGTAGCGCGCCAGCCCGAAGCTGACCGCGATCATCGCCGCTCCCGGCAGCACCGTGCGGTAGGTAGCCTGTGCCGCTGGCTGCGCCCGGGTGGCCATCTCAGCTACCGGTGTGAGCCGGAACTGTGTGCTCCAGCGGGCAGTCCCGGCCACGGCTGAGCAGGCCGCCCGATCGCAGAGCCGGCAGACCTGCAGCGCTGGCAGCCTGGTCTGCGCGAGCCCGGCCACGACAACTCCGAGCAATCGCTCGAGTTCACCGCGATCGTGCTCGGACAACGCACCGATTGCGTCGGCCATCGCCGTACCGCGCGCGTCCAGCACGGCGCGGGCGCGACGTCGACCGGCCCGGGTGAGGCGAAGGCGACGGCTGCGCGCATCGACACCGGGAGTCCGTGTCACCCACCCCGCCGCCACCAGCCGGTCGACCAACCGTGTGATGCCGGAGCTGGTCAGCCCTAACACGCCACCGAGCCAGGACACCGACCTGTCGGGATGCGCAAGCAACGTCACGAGCGCGGCACACTCCGACCCCGACCTCGCCACCGCCTCGCTGCCGGCCGCGTGCAGCCGATCGGACAGCGCCAACGCCTGCGCCCCGAGCAGGTTCTCCAACCGGGCCATTGCGCCAGCCTGTAATACCTGACTGCCGCAGGCAAGTTCCTACGCTGGCGGAACGTTGGCCGAAATGCGAGACCCAGCTAGTGGTGGCGGTGGTTCCTTCTGGGGGTGCGGGTGGGATCGACGGTCGGTGGGGGGATGAATTCGGGTACCCCGTCGTCGGCGATCACGATGTCCCAGCCGTCGTGGTGAACGGCGTGGTGGTGTGGGGTGCAGAGCAGGACGCCGTTGCCGGGTTCGGTTCGGCCGCCGTGGGCGAAGCAGACGATGTGATGCCCCTGACACCACTCCGGAGGCCGGTCGCAGCCAGGGAAGGCGCATCCTCCGTCTCGCAGGATCAACGCTCGCCGTCTCGCGCCGGTGAACAGCCGCTGTGCGCGGCCGACGTCCAGGACGGCGCTGCCGCCGCCGAGGACGGCGGGGATGATTTCGGCGTCGCAGGCCCACCGCCGCGCCGCCCCCGGCGACAGCGGGCTGCCGTCGGGCAGGGTCGCGGTGCCCAGGCCGTCGGTCAGGGTGCGCAGCGGGATGGTGATGACGACCTGCCCGGCGGGGCGGTGCCGTCCCGCGCGCCCGGCGCCAGCGCCCGCTGAGGCGTCCGCTCCGTCCCCGGCGCTGGTGTGGCTAGGGCTGCCGGTGTTGCCGTCGGGCTGACCGTGCAGGGCGCGGCGGGCGAGTTCCTCCATGGCGTCGGCGCGGCGTTGCCCGGCGGTGCGCGGGTCCGGCC
>JACCSC010000228.1 GCA_013813215.1 Geodermatophilaceae bacterium
CACCGACAGCGGACGACCGACGAGCAGCAGAGCGAGCATGAGCACACCGGCCGCGGCTCCGAAGTACCCGCCGTACAGCGCCACGACGAAGAGGCCGGGCAGGAGGTGGCCGTCGCCCCAGGGCCGACGCGCTGCGGCCGCTCGCAGCCGCCGCTGAGCGATCAGCACCAGGGACGCGGCGGCGATCAGGAAGGGCACGACCCGCTCGAAGACTCCTTCCGGCGAGGCGAGCAGCAGCGCGGCACCGGCCGCGCCGCCGCCGGCCGCCACCGGCAGCAGCCGGGCGATGTCCCACGTCTGACCGCGCAGCTCCGGGCCCGAGGTGGCCACCGTCCCGAGCGTGGAGAAGGTGAGCGCCACCGTGTTGGTGACGTTGGCCGCGGTCGCCGGCAGCCCGGCGGCAAGCAGCGCGGGATAGGAGAACAGCGAGGCAAGGCCGGCAATGGAGCCGGCCAACCCGGCCAGGACCCCGGCGCCGACGAGCCACAGGACGCTCAGCGCGGAACCACCCTCAGGCCGGTAACGGGTCGGGCCACGGTACGTGGCCTCCCCCGCCACCTTGACATGTGACCGTTTGGTCACCTAACTTGCCTGCCTTGGCAGGCGAGGTCTTCCGGGCGTTGAGCGATCCGACCCGGCGACGACTGTTGGACGTGCTGCGCCGCGGGCCAGCGACGACCGGGACGCTCGCCGCCTCGTTTGCGACCACGAGGTTCGCGGTGATGAAGCACCTTCAGGTCCTCGTGGACGCCGGCCTGGTCACCGTCGAGCGGCGCGGCCGCGAACGGTGGAACCATCTCGATCCGGTCCCCTTGCGGCTGCTCTACGAGCGCTGGCTCGCGCCGTACGCCGAGAACCTGGCCGTCACCGCCCTGTCCCTCAAGCGCGCCGCCGAACAACCCGACCCCCAGGAGGACCAGATGACCGTCACCGACCTACCCGCAGGCCTCGGCTCGCTCGACGTGCGCGCCGAGATCCGGATCGCCGCGCAACGCGGCCGCGTGTTCCAGACCCTGACCGAGATGGGCACGTGGTGGCCGCACCGGTTCCGCCCCGGGTCCGACGTCGTCTTCGAGGCCCGCGTCGGCGGTCGGTTCTACGAGGACTGGGGCGACGGAGACGGCGCGCTGTACGGCGTCGTCCAGCAGCTGGAGCAGGACAGCCTCGTGCATGTCGCCGGGCCCATGGGGGTGCGCGGGCCGGTCGCGAGCGTCTGGTCCATGACGCTGGAGGACGCGGCCGAGGGGACCCTGGTGACGCTGGCGCACCGCGCGTTCGGCGACATCGACGCGGCGTCCCAGCAGATGTACGCCGAGGGCTGGACCGCGATCCTGTCGCTCATCGCGGACCGGTCGACCGGCTGAGCCGGGTCAGACCTCCAGGACGGTGGGCAGGATCATCGGTCGCCGCCGGTAGGTGTCGGCCACCCACTTGCCGGCCGTACGCCGGACCGCCTGGGCCAGCCGGTGGGTGTCGGTCACGCCGTCCTCGAGTTGCCGGAGCAACTCCTTCTCGATCAGCGGCAGCACGTCGTCGAAGGCGTCGGGCGAGTCCGAGAAGCCCCGCGCGTGCACGTGCGGCTCGCGCACCAGTGTCCGCGTCGACGGTTCGACGACGATTGTGATCGCCAGGAAGCCCTCCTCCCCCAGAGTCCGCCGGTCGCGCAGCGACTCCTCCCCCACGTCACCGACGACGTTGCCGTCGACGTACACCAGGCCGCACTCGACCTTGCCGCTGATGGCGGCCACGCCGTCGATCAGGTCGACCACCACGCCGTCCTCGGCCAGGATCACCCGGTCGGCCGCGACCCCGGTCATCTCCGCGAGACGAGCGTGTGCCCGCAGGTGCCGCCACTCGCCGTGAATGGGCATGACATTGCTGGGCCGCGTGGCGTTGAGCAGGTAGAGCAGTTCACCGGCCGGCGCGTGCCCCGACACGTGCACCGCGGCGATGCCCCCGTGGACAACGGTGGCACCCAGCCGGGAGAGCGCGTTGATCACGCGGAACACCGCAGTCTCGTTACCGGGGACCAGGCTGGAGGCGAGGATGACTACGTCGCCGGGATCCACCCGGATCTGGTGGTGTGTGCCCTTCGCCATCCTCGACAGTGCCGACATCGGTTCACCCTGCGAGCCGGTGCTGAGCAGCACCACGCGCGACGGCGGCATCGCGGCGGCCTCGTCCATGCCCACCATGAGACCGGGCGGGATCGTCAGGAGGCCGAGTTCGCTGGCCACGCCCATGTTGCGCACCATCGACCGGCCGACGAAGGCGACCTTGCGGTCGTGGCGGGCGGCCACGTCCAGCACCTGCTGGACCCGGTGCACGTGGGAGGCGAAGCACGACACGATGACCCGGCGGCGGGCCTGCCGGATCACTCCGTCCAGTACCGGGCCGATCTCCCGTTCGGCGGTGACGAAACCCGGGATCTCGGCGTTCGTGGAGTCCGACAGCAGGAGGTCGATGCCGTCGGCGCCGAGCCGAGCGAACCCGCCGAGGTCGGTCAGCCGGCCGTCCAGCGGGACCTGGTCCATCTTGAAGTCCCCGGTGTGCAGGACGAGGCCCGCGGGCGTCCGGATCGCGACGGCCATGGCGTCGGGGATGGAATGGTTCACCGCGAAGAACTCGCAGTCGAAGGCACCTAGTGATGCGTGTTCGCCCTCGAGCACCACCCGGGTGACCGGCTTGATCCGATGCTCGCGCAGCTTCGCCTCGATCAACGCGATCGTGAACCGGGAGCCGACGAGCGGGATGTCCGCCCGGAGCCGCAACAGGTAGGGCACCGCACCGATGTGGTCCTCGTGCCCGTGGGTGAGGATCACGGCGACGACGTCACCGAGGCGGTCCTCGATGTGGGCGAAGTCCGGCAGGATCAGGTCGACGCCGGGCTGGTCCTCCTCCGGGAACAGGACCCCGCAGTCCACGATGAGCAGCTGTCCGCCGTACTCGAAGACGGTCATGTTGCGCCCGATCTCGCCGAGCCCCCCGAGCGCGACGACCCGCAGACCGTGGGCCGCCAAGTCCGGCGGCAGACCGAGATCCGCGCCCGGCCCGCGACTGGTCACTCCGGCGCCTCCGCGGCGAGGAGTGCGTCGGCGCTCACCAGGCGACCCCGCCGGCCTGCAGGTCCTCGGCCAGCGTGTCGAGCTCGGCCTCGGTGGCGTCCAGCAGCGGCGCCCGAACGGGCCCGCCGGGCAGGCCCAGCAGACCGAGCGCGGCCTTGGTCAGGATGACGCCCTGGGTGCGGAACATGCCGGAGTACACGGGCAGCAGGCCGCGGTGCACGGCCAGCGCGTGCGCGGTGTCGCCCTTGTCGTGGGCGTCGAGCATCTCGCGCAACCGGGGGGCGACCACGTGCCCCACCACGCTGACGACACCGACTGCACCCACCGCGATCATCGGCAGGTTGAGCATGTCGTCGCCGCAGTAGTAGGCCAGACCCGTCCGCGCCATCGTCCAGGACATCTCGCCCAGGTCACCCTTGGCGTCCTTCACCGCGACGATCCGCGGATGCTCGGCCAGCGTGGCCAGCGTGGCGGGCGCCAGCGGTACGCCGGTGCGCACGGGGATGTCGTAGAGCATCAGGGGTAACTCGGTCGCGTCGGCCACGGCGCGGAAGTGTGCGACGAGCGCGGACTGCGGGGGGCGGCTGTAGTAAGGCGTGACGACCAGCAGACCGTCGCAGCCGGCCTGCGCGGCCTGCTGGGCGAGATGCACCGTGTGCGCGGTGTCGTTGGTGCCGACCCCGGCCAGGATCGTGGCGCGGTCGCCCACGGCTTCCAGTACGGCGCTGAGCAGCCGCTGCTTCTCCTCGTCGGAGGTGGTCGGCGACTCTCCCGTCGTACCGGACAGGACCAGCCCGTCGCAGCCGGCGTCGTCCACCAGGTAGGACGCCAACCGTTGCGCCCCATCGACATCCAGCGCGCCGGCAGCGTCGAACGGCGTCACCATCGCCACCAGCACGCGGCCGAACGGGAACGCCGGGTCTGTCTCGAGGCCTGTGCTCATGGCCGCTCAGGCTACGCCGCGAGGAACGCAAAGGCCCCACACCGCGCCAGTCGGGGGTCCGGAGCGGGGTGGGGCGCGCCGAGCATAGCCGACGGGCTGCCAAACCGAAATGCCCCAATCGCGGGCCGGCCCGGGTGGCTGGCGTGGGCTCAGCCCTCGGCCACGAGTGGGCTGGAAGCGACCTCGCTGCCGTCGGGCAACGAGCTGATCTCGAAGTCGGCGAACACGTTGCCGGCGACCCGGTGCAGCTCGCGCAGGCAGGCCACCGCGCACTCGCGGATCTCCACGTCGGCGTGCTCGGTGGCCCGCATGGCGATGAAGTGCCGCCAAGCCCGGTAGTTGCCCGTGACGACGATCCGGGTCTCGGTGGCGTTCGGCAGCACACTGCGGGCGGCCTGCCGGGCCTGCTTGCGGCGCAGGGTGGCGTTCGGTACGTCGGCGAAGCGGCGCTCCAGAGCTTCGAGCAACTCGGTGTACGCCGCCTGCGCGGCCTTGGCTGCGCTCAGGAACGTCTCGTGCAGTTCCGG
This sequence comes from Geodermatophilaceae bacterium, assembly GCA_013813215.1. Lineage (GTDB taxonomy): Bacteria > Actinomycetota > Actinomycetes > Mycobacteriales > Geodermatophilaceae > JACCSC01. The sequence goes on from JACCSC010000228.1 coordinate 4,536, forward strand.
GTCCTGCGCGATCACTGCCGGCTCCACCATGGCCGCGTCGCGCTCGGGGACGTAACGCTGCGAGAGCTGGCTGAACGAGAAGTGCCGGTGCCGGATCAGCTCGTGGGTCAGCGACCGGGACACGCCGGTGAGGTACATCGTGACGTTGCCGTGCTCCAGCACCGACAGATGCCCGACCTCCAGGATGTGCCGCAAGTACCCGGCGTTGGTAGCGGTGGCCGGGTTGGGCTTCTTCCAGGACTGATAGCAGGCTCGCCCGGCGAACTCGGCCAGCGCCTGGCCGCCGTCGGTATCGGTGTCCCAGGGCACCTCAGGAGGGGCGGTGAACTCGGTCTGGGCGATGACCTGGACTCGCAACGAGACGATCTCGGGCACGGCAAGAACTCCGGGGCTGGCAGTGGTGCGCGGTAGCCGCCAGGGGGGAAGGGGCGGTTCGGCGACTGTACCGCCGGGGTTGGTCGGGATCTGAACGCGACGCCGGGACACGGCGCGCCGCCCGCCTCGCGCGGCCTGACATCAACCGAGCGTCAGGATGGCGTCAACTTTCTTGGTAGTGACGCTTGACTGACGTCGTATGTGATGTCATAGTGACGTCATGGAGCTCACGACCTACGTAGACACCCTGCGGCACGACCTGCAGACCGCCGCGGCAGCCGGGGACGAGCGGACCCGCGAGACCGCCCGGCTGCTCAGTGCCGCCCTGGACCCCGCGGCCCGGCTG